>CAZICK010000031.1:0-40858 GCA_964537505.1 uncultured Pirellulales bacterium | reverse complement strand
TTCTTTCGCTATCTTACCCATTTTAACATCAAAACTCATCAAAACATAGTGCAAACATAGTCCAAACTAGGTACAAACATAGTGCAAACAGGGTACAAACATGGTGCAAACCACATCACTTTTCATCAGAATTCATCCAAATTTCACCGAATTTCGCACTTTTTTCTTACCCATCTTACCTAATCGTTATAATCGTTACGCAAAAATAAGCACTTACATCAATTCCAACAACGTAAAATAAGCACTTACAACAATTTCCCACAACGAAAAATAAGGAGTTACATCAATTCCCGCCGAACTAAAAATAAAGAGTTACATCAATTCCCCACAACCAAAAATAAGCACTTACGTTCATTCACACAAACTGCCGGTTAAGCGATTTGCCGGGGACGGCGTTTGTGGTAGGCTCGCTCGATTGCGGGCAGAAAATACTTCTCGCAGACGCTCTCCCAGGTCATTTGGCTGACAAACTCTCCACCCTGCTGAAGAAGACTTTGAATTTGCTCATCGTTTTGGGGAATCCGTTGTTGGATAATCTGCGCCACACGTCCGCTTACGCGGTCTTCGATCTGATCGCGGCAGGACTGTTCGATGGCAAGAATGTCCTCGCGGTTAAACTGATGAGAATCGATCTGGCTATAGTCGGCAACGATAACATTATCGGGGACAGCCGATCTGTAGGACTCGAACAAGCCATTACAGCCGAACACGCCGCTTATAACGCTTAAACCGCCAAAGGCAAGGGTTTCAAGTGATGCGACGCCGAGCGGTTCATAGATGCTCTGATTAAATTCGAGGTCGCTGCCTTGATGCAGATCCGCAAACTCCATATCCTTGGGCATACGGCTTCCACATCTTTGACTATTCCGGTCGAGCTGATTGATAAGAATAGCTTTAATATTGCGATTGCGGGCATTGAACTCCTGGATGTAAGTGTAAAAGTCGGCTTCGAGTTCGGAGAGATCGCCGTCCTCTTCACGATGGGCCACAGGCCAGTTACATGATTGTTCATGATGGTGGATGTCCCGCTTATCACAGAGCGGCGAATCGGTGCTGAGCAGAAAATAAACCCCGGTTCGGCCGTCACGCTGGAAGTGCTGCTCCAAATGGTACAGCACCCGCAGATCGCGCCACAAGGCCTCACTGGCAGTCATAGAAGTAAAACGAGTGAAAATGTGATCCGGCTTATAACCCAGCAGATTATGGACGTATTGCTGCAATCGGGCTTTGCTGGTTTGTTTCTGATTGAGACTGATGGGATGGGCGGACAATCCGCTATAAGCCAGGTCGATGTTAACCGCTTCAAAGTGCGGTTCGAGAAAGCACAACTCCTGCTTAACCCGGTCGCTGATCGCAACGATGTTGTCGCAATGGCGCCCGGCGGTAACCAGGGCATGCTGGAAGAAGAAATTTTGGGCCCCGAACATTTCGCTGAGATAATAGTTGTTTTGCTTAGCCCAGTTCATGGCATTGTCGAACATGGTATCATGGCCGGGATAAGTCTCGACAATCCTGCGAACGGTGGGAACCTCATGAGCACAATACATCGTCTTGAATGCACCAAGCGGATCCATATTGGCGGCCAGGACCGTAGGCACACCGGAGTAATCGTGAGAAATCAAAACTGTAGGGCAATCAGGATCGGAGGCGCCTATGGCTCGTAAAACAGCCAGGGCCGCCGGGGCCAGCCGGACGCACTGATCATATTGAAGGTCTTTTTCATAACGGTCGCTGGGCAGATTGAACTCGTCAAACATCCAGGCTTTTAACACGTTAACCGGGTGAATGTTTGCGCGGGTGGCATCGATAAGAACAACCTCTACCTGGCTGCGCTGACCGGTATCGCGATTGTAATAATCACGATGACCGTAAACAATTGAGACGCCGAACTTACGCTCCGCCGCAGTGAGGTTATCGGAATAAGGGTGATTGGCAACACCGTCAAGAGACGAATAAAGTATCCGAAGGTTCTCATCGAGATGGTTATGCGCCTCGTCGTCCGTGCGAGACAAAGGCCCGATAAGAATGGAGCGATCGACGGTGTCAAGATAGGGCCGCGAAGTGAACAGTCCTTCCAGCACATCTCCTATTCTACTGTTTTGCGCACATTTTCGAACGGCATCATTTGTTATGTGAACAACGGTTTTTCTACGACGCAATTTCGACCTCCTAAACAAGTTAAACCGCGTCAATGCTGCTTACGGTTAAGTATAACCTCTAAATAACGGTTGAGGCAAATCGAAGAAAAAGTTTTTTTAGATTACCGCAGAAACCACTTACCCATACCCTACAGGTTAACTAAGTTACCATGATTATAAGACTTTCACCGGGAGTTGCCCTTCGATCCATATATGACCCAATATGATCCCGCGAAAATCCTGAAACAATCATGCGAAAAAAAACATTACCAAAGCCAAGATCTTTACGCCACATTGTATGACGTTTGGAACACTTTCAGGGTACGATTCTGGAACACTTTTCGGATACGATGTTTGGAACATTTTGCGAAAATTAAAATAGTGAATTTTTCCCTTGCAAAGCTGAACGGAATGACCGATAATGCTCATTATGAACTTTGAGCAGCGAAATGTCATGGAACCTGTTGAGCCATTGGGAAACACTATCTCAGGCGGTGGGTTGGTCTGCGCATGGGGGGCCTGTCAAGAAGGGCCTATATCTTTACAGTTGCTGCTATTATGGGTCTTTTAGCATATCGCAGCTAAAAGGCCCTCATCAAATAAAACGGTTGGGACCGTCAAAAAACCCTGTTCCCCTTGTAATTTTTTGGTATAATGGTTAATCTTTGCCCCAATTGTATGGTTTTCCGGGGCAAATGTAATGGAGGTATTTTGTTATGTCAACAGAAGATACGACAAAAAGCCATGTGGTGATATTCGATTCGACGCTGCGGGACGCCGAGCAGAGTCCCGGCGCCAGTCTGAACCTGCTGGAAAAACTGGAAATCGCCCAGCAGTTGGCCCGATTAGGGGTGGATATAATTGAGGCGGGTTTTCCCATCAGTTCCCCCGTACAGTTCGAGTCGGTCCGGCGGATCAGCGAAGAAGTGACCGGCCCGGTAATTGCGGGCCTGGCACGAACAGTAATCAAAGACATCGACGTTGCCGCCGATGCGCTGTCGCCGGCCAGTCGCTGGCGGATACACACCTTCACCAGCACCAGCCCGGTGCAGATGGAACACATGCTGAAAATGAAGCCCTCGGAGGTGTTGGCCAAGGCGGTAGAGGCCGTCAGGCATGCAAAGAGTTGTACTGACGATGTTGAATTTAGTGGTCAGGATGCTCCGCGAAGTGACATCAAGTTTCTGTATGAAATTATCCAGGCTGTCATAGAGGCCGGAGCCACAACGATCAATATACCGGATACCGTCGGCTATGCGATTCCACACGTGTACGGTCAATTGATAGCGAGCTTACGTGAGAACGTACCGGGCATAGAGAACATTATTCTCAGCACCCATTGCCATAACGATCTGGGACTTGCGACATCAAATTCCCTGGCCGGCGTACTCAACGGCGCCCGTCAGGTAGAATGCACGATTAACGGCCTGGGTGAACGGGCTGGTAACACCTCGCTGGAAGAAGTAGTGATGGCTATCAAGGTGCGTAAGGATATTTTTGGCGTTGAAACACAGATCAACACCACCGAGATATATCGTACCAGCCAACTGGTTTCCAGACTGATGGGAATTGTAGTTCAGCCGAACAAGGCAATTGTTGGTGACAATGCCTTTGCCCACGAGTCGGGCATTCACGTGGACGGAATGCTCAAGAACCGCAGCACATACGAGATCATGACGCCGGAATCGGTAGGCCTTACCGGTAGCAAAATGGTGTTGGGTCGCCATTCCGGCCGGCATGGCTTTAAGGTGCGCTGCGCGGAATTAGGTTTCGATTTGAACAAACAACAACTGCAGGATGTGTACGAAAAATTCATGGCACTGGCCGACAAGAAAAAAGAGGTTTTCGACGAGGACATCATAGCGATGCTGGATGATGGAATAGCAGATATTCCCGAGGTGTTTCATCTGGATTATCTGCAGTGCAGTTGCGGTACCGGTACCCTGCCAAGCGCTACGGTACGGATCAATCGTCAGGGGCAGACCCTCCAGGAAGCAGCCTGGGGCGACGGACCGGTTGATGCGACTTATAACGCCATCACCAAGGCCACCGGTTTGAACCCCGAATTGGAAAACTACAGTATTCGAGCCGTGACCGGCAGCAGTGAAGCGCTGGGAGAAGCGGTACTGCGGATTCGGCACGAAGGCAGGGTATATGTCGGGCGAGGCGTGAGCACCGATATTATCGAAGCATCGGCCAAGGCGTATATCAGCGCCTTGAACCACATGATGGCCCGCGGCAATAACGGAAGCGACAAAAAGTCACAAACCAATCCGTGAAAAAGAATTAACCAATATGTCAATGACGATCACCGAAAAAATACTGGCCGCCCACTGCGGCGGTGCCGTGGTAAAACCGGGTATTCTCATCGATGCCGGGATCGACGTGGTAATGTGTCATGATGTGACAACGCCGGCAGCGATAAGCATGTTGGCCCGTAAAAGCATGGATAGGGTGTTCGACCGCGAGAAGATCGTCGTAACCCCGGACCATTTTCAACCGGCCAAGGATATCAAAAGTGCCGAACTTCACAAACGTCTTGATGACTGGTGCAAAAGGCACAATATCAAATATTACTATCCGTTGGGCCGGGCGGGAGTCTGTCACGCTCTGCTGCCGGAACAGGGACACATAAGACCCGGTGAAGTGATCGTCGGCGGTGACAGCCACACCTGTACGTACGGGGCGTTCGGAGCGTTCAGCACCGGCATCGGCTCAACCGATCTGGCCGCCGCCATTGCCACCGGCCGCCTTTGGTTCCGCGTGCCTGACACCATAAAGTTTGTACTCAACGGTAAGCTTTCACTCGGCGTGTACAGCAAAGACGTGATACTGGCTGTTATCACTCGCATCGGCACGGACGGCGCCCGTTACAAGGCCATGGAATTTACCGGACCCATCCTGGCCGATATGACAATGGAAGCCCGCATGACCATCACCAACATGGCCATCGAGGCCGGCGGTAAAAACGGCATCATGCCGGTTGACGATGTGACCAAAGCGTATCTGGATGAGCACCTGTCCGGCAAAAAAGATTACACCGTTTACGCCTCGGACGGCGATGCCCAATATGAACGGACCGAAGAATTCGATTGCTCGGGGCTCGAACCGATGGTAGCCCTGCCCCATCTGCCCGGCAACGGCAAGGGCATAAGTGAAGTCGCGGGTTTGGCTATGGACCAATCTTATATCGGCAGTTGCACCAACGGCCGAATCGAAGACCTCAGAATCGCCGCGTCGATCCTCAAAGGCAAAAAGGCGGCCATTCGTACCATCATTGTTCCGGCCACCCCCGAAATATGGAAGCAGGCCATGGATGAGAAACTGTTCGATGTGTTTTACGATGCCGGTTGTGTGATATCCGCCCCGACCTGCGGCGCCTGCCTTGGCGGTTTCATGGGGATACTTGCCGCTGGTGAAAGATGTGTCAGCACGACTAATCGTAATTTTGTGGGACGGATGGGACACCAAAAAAGTGAAGTTTATCTGGCCAGCCCCGCTACCGCCGCGGCCTCGGCCATCGAAGGAAAGTTGGCAGACCCAAGGAAATATTTGTAAATTCCAACGTATAGGAAATTGTATTAAAAACTTAACTAAAAAAAGGTAAAAAAACAATGGCTACAGATCCTTTAACCCCTTACGGTAACCGGCCGATGGTCACCCCCATTGTAAATGCCGTGAACTATGAGTATGATTCGTTTGAAGTGCTGCGTCAGATCACCGCCGGCGAAATCGACGGCTATACGTATCACCGCGATGACAATCCGACAGTAAGGGCGGTCGAGAAAAAGATTGCCGCCATGGAAGGAGCACAGGATTGTGTGATTTGCACTACCGGTATGGCCGCCTGCACCGCGATTTATCTGACATACCTCAGCGGGGGCGATCATCTCATTCTTTTTCATGACATTTACGGTGCTCATTACAAGGTCTCTCTCATCTTAGAGCGGCTGGGAGTGGAGATAACCTGGCTCGACGCCGCCAAAAGTGATAAGATCGACGAATACATCAAAGACAATACCAAAATGATTTTATGCGAGACGCCCAGTAACCCGCTGTGCAAGACCGTGGACATCGCAGCGGTGAGCAAAGAAGCGCACAAGGTTGGCGCGATGTTTGTGGTGGATAATACCTTTGCCACGCCATACCATCAAAAACCATTATCGCTGGGCGCCGACCTGGTAGTGCACAGCGCTACCAAGGGACTGGGCGGACACAACGACCTTATGGCCGGCGCCATCGCAGGCTCTAAGAAGCGGTATGATGACTTATGGTTTACCCGCCAGGCTATCGGCACGACTCTCGATGCTTATTCAGCTTCGTTGCTGGAGCGAGGCCTTAAAACCTTTGAGTTAAGAGCACAGGCCATGGCTGACAACGCCCTGGCCATGGCTGAGTATCTGGCCGGACATCCTAAAATCTCTAACATACAATATCCCGGCCTGAAAACCGACCCAGGTCACGCTACCGCCTGCCGACAAATGAAAAACGGGTTTGGCGGCGTCTTATGTTTCGAGGTGGGAAAAGACCAGGAGGACGCCAAGAAGTTTATCGACGCCCTGAATGTAATAATTCATGCAGTCAGTTTGGGAGCTACCGAATCGCTGATTTGCATTCCCTATCTGACAACAATGTTGTATCTGCCGGAAGAACGACGTTGTACATTTGGCGTAGAGATGAACACCGTTCGCCTCTCCGCCGGCATCGAAAAAGCCGACATCCTGCTTAAAGATCTCGAACAGGCACTGAAAAAAGTTTAAATATACTGACCATGTGATAAACGCCTTTGGGCGAACGCGTGAGCGTTTGACGGCCGGTGTGGTGAAAGGATTATTATGATGGCAAAGGCACACGTTTATAATAAAAATCACATTAACACCGACGAGATCATCCCGGCCAGGTATCTAAATACCGACGACGAAGCGGAGTTGGCCCGGCACTGCATGGAAGATATCGATACCGAGTTCGTCAGCAGGGTCGCTCCCGGCGATTTCATCGTGGCTGGGGAAGATTTCGGCTGTGGCTCCTCACGTGAACATGCCGTATGGGCCATACGCGGAGCCGGGGTGGCCGCCGTCTTGGCCGGTTCGTTCGCTCGCATATTTTACCGAAACGCCATCAACTGTGGATTTCTGGTAGTGGAATGTCCTGGCATCGCACAAAAAATAAGTAATGGTGATGAGCTTGATATCGACGCTGGAAACGGTAAAATAACCAATCTGAGCAACGGCCAAACGTACGAATTTACTCCACTGCCGGATTTCGCGCTGGAGATAATCGAGGCGGGCGGCTTGCTAAATAAATTGGCAAAAAAATAGCAATAACAGAAGGGAGCCTCTAAAAATTATTTGTAGTTTCAGATTTATGAAAGGAATTTGATAGTGTACAAAATTGCGGTAATACCTGGCGATGGAACGGGACCTGAATGTATAAACGAAGCGGTTAAGGTTTTGGAAGCTGCCGCGGCCAAGTTTGGCTTCAAATACGAAGCTACCGAGTTCGACTTTGGCGGCGAGCGCTATAAGCGAACCGGCGAAACCCTGCCGGATATCGCCGTTGAGGAGCTGCGAGGATTCGATACGATTCTGCTGGGCGCCATCGGTCATCCGGACGTTGCGCCGGGAATTCTGGAAAAGGGTATTTTACTTAAGGCTCGTTTCGAGCTGGATCAGTATATCAACCTGCGGCCGGTGCGGCTCTATCCGGGCGTGGAAACGCCTTTGAAAAATAAAGGCCCGAAGGAAATCGATTACGTAGTGGTGCGCGAAAACACCGGCGACCTTTATACCGGCGTCGGTGGTTTTTCCATGAAGGGTACGCCTAACGAAGTAGCAGTGCAGTCGGCGGTTTATAATCGCTTCCAGGTGGACCGCTGTTTGAAATACGCCTTCGAATACGCCCGCAAACACGGCAAAAAGGCACAGGGCAAAGCCAAGGACAACACCCTCGGTTTGGTCGGCAAGACTAACGTTCTGACTTATGTGTACAATCTGTGGGAACGCGCTTTTAAAGAAATGGGCGAAAAGGAATACCCGGATATTCGCCGTGACTATTACCATGTCGATGCGTGTTGTATGTGGATGGTCAAAAGCCCCGAATGGTTTGACGTACTGGTTACCGGCAATATGTTCGGCGATATTATCACCGACCTTGGCGCCATCACCCAGGGCGGCATGGGCCTGGCAGCCGGCGGAAACATTAACCCCGACCCTGGCGGCGTAAGCATGTTCGAACCTATCGGCGGATCAGCCCCGAAATATACCGGTATGGGCGTAATCAACCCGTTAGCGGCGATCTGTGCCGCCTCGATGATGCTCGAAACCCTCGGCGAGGGAAAAGCCGCCAATGCCATTGAGAATGCGGTCAAATATGTAACCGCTAACAAGCTCAAGAGCATGGCTGCGGGCAAAATGGGCTGCTCCACCAGCGAAGTCGGCGACATGGTGGCCCAGCACGTTACTGATCAGTAAGAGACTAAAACGCTATGCCGGCCAATCTGACACCTGAATATCGCAGGGCCGAGGAACTGTTTCGCCAGGCCGGCAGCACCGCTGAGAAGATCGCGGCCCTGGAGCTAATGCTGCAGACGATCCCCAAACATAAGGGGACCGATCACATGCAGGCCGACATCAAAAGGCGCCTGGCCAAACTGCGCGATACGCCGGATGAAAAAAGCGGCGCCCGGCAAAAAGATATTTTCTACATACCCCGTGGCGCCTCAGCCGGACAGGTGGTTTTGTTGGGAACGCCCAACAGCGGCAAAAGCGCACTCGTGGCTCACCTGACCAACGCTCACGTGCAGGTGGCCGACTATCCTTTCGCCACGACATCGCCCGTACCGGGTATCCTTCACTACGAGGATGTCCAAATCCAACTTGTTGACATGCCTCCCATTACTGCCGATCACATAGCACCCGGACAGGTGGGAGCGTATCGCCAGTGTGATCTGATACTCGTGGTTATGGACCTGGCAGCCGCGGACGTAACGGAAGAATGGGCCACCTGCATGGATTACCTCCGGCAGCGCAATTTCATCCGGACCGGCGACGAGGACGAAAACGATGATTTGTGCAGGCATCTGCTCCGGCCCTGCATGGGTGTGTGCACCAAGAGCGATTTGGCGGGCCGAGGTGATTTTGAGGTATTGCAGGAGATGTGCGGTGGGGAAATGGAACTGGTCGCTACTTCGCTGCACAATCAAGACAGCCTGGACCGGCTGGCCCAGCGGATATTTCAAAGACTGCGAATCGTCAGGATATATTCCAAACTGCCCGGTAAAAAACCGGATATGCAACAACCATTCACTCTCACAATGGGCAGTACCGTACACGAGCTGGCACACAAAGTCCACCGTGACCTGGTGGAGAAGCTCCGCTACGCACGCATTTGGGCCGACGACAAATATCCCGGCCAGCAGGTACCACGCGACTACGTCCTGCGCGACAAGGACATCATAGAGCTGCACTTTAGTTGACGTAACGGCAGCATACTGTTTTTCCCTTTGACAACGTATAATTTGTCATATAAACTAATTAGCAGGCATAGAGCCTTTCTGATTGAAAAATTTTGGGATTTTTTAATCATGAGCGATATAAAAACCATTAATTGACAGGAAACTATCATGAATTGCAAGAAATGTTCTATCGACGGAAGTGGTTGTCATGTATTTGACCGAAGGAGTTTCTTGCGCAGATCGGCGGGGTATGTTGTTGGAACATCGTTGTTGGGCGGCTGCTCGTCGATATTGCCGATGACGACCGCGAAGCTGAAACCGATGCGACCGTGTGGGCCGGCGTCCAGGTATGTTCCTGCCATCAACGCGGCGTTCGTGCGACGGAAAGAAGATTATGGTATGTGGTGGCCCGGCGCGGTTTATGACGGCGAGGCGGCACAGAAAAAATATACGAAGCAACTGATGGAAACGGCCCAGACCCTGGGCGTAAAGCTCAATCTGCGCAGCGAGCCGATTTATAGCGGCCAGGAAGCGGACGAATGGCTGGCCGGGGCCGGGGCGGCAAAAGTCGATGGCTTGATGCTTATGTTGCTCGATCGTCAGCAGCACACCTGGCCCACGGCTTATAAGGCGGCCGAAACAGGTATTCCGACAATTGTCTTTTCCCCGCTGGGCACATCTTTCACTACCAATACAGCAAACTTGGCCCAGAAGAGCGGTTGCGTTATTTACAGCACAGATGATTTCGGCCAGGCGGCGTACGGCATGAAGATGTTGGCGGCCGGGGCGAAGATTCGCCAGACTCGATGCGTAGTGCTCGAAGGAGACAAGCGATTCGATAAGACAATGGCCGATCTGGGTATTACGCTAAGATATGTGCCGGCACAAACATTTCTGGAAGAATACCAGCGGATGGATGTTACTGACGAAGTGCGGACAATGGCCAAGGAATATACGCGCGGGGCGCGGCGGGTCAGGGGAGCGACCACAGATGACGTCATCAACGGCGCCAAGAGCTATTTTGTGGCGCGTAAAATTCTCGAACAGGAACAAGCCGATGCGATCACAATGGATTGTCTCGGTGCGCTGGCCGACTCGAAGGTGAGCCTGCCTTGTCTGGCCTGGTCGCGGATGAACGACGAAGGAATCCCGGCGGCGTGTGAAGCGGATTTGGGTGCGGTAGCTTCGCACATTATTGTTCAGTATCTATTCGATCGGCCAGGGTTTCAACAGGACCCCGTGGCCGACACCGCCAACGAAGCGATTATCGGAGCACACTGTAACTGTCCGACCCGGCTAAACGGTTTTGATCGGCCAATGGAGGCTTTCGATTTGATACATCATCACGGAAATCGGGACGCGGTGCCGCGTACCTTATGGCGTAAAGGCCAACGTATAACCTGTCTTGACGTACTGCCCGGCGATAACAAAAGCAATCCCACCAGAATGCTTATTTCGGTCGGCACGGTATTGGATAATGTCAGTGTTCCGCCGTCCGGCGGATGCGTGGTATCGGTACGGGTGAAATTTGACGGAACGCAAAATGTATTGACCTTTCCCGGGTTCCATCAATTGTTTTTTTATGGACAATACCAACGCCACCTGGCCGAGTTCGCACAACTATACAATCTCAACGCTCAGATAGTGTGATCGTGGTTTTGCGTGGTTTTTGTGCAGCCCGGCGGTTATGAATGACTTGACGGGCGGATGGAAATTGGGGATAATTTTCGGTTGGACTTGTACAGATTTAATGTGTGCGGAAGGAGCAAGATGGCAAAAAAAACGACTGCAAAAATCGATTTAGCACGGGCGCGGGAGATTGTCCGGCTGGAAGCCAAGGCAGTGGAACGGTTGGCCCTGGAACTGGATGAAAACTTCACGGCCGCGGCCCAGATGATTTACGACTGCCGTGGTTCGGTGGTGGTCACCGGGATCGGAAAGGCCGGCATCATCGGACAGAAAATATCAGCGACGCTGGCCTCGACCGGTACGCCGAGTCATTTTGTTCATGCGGCCGAGGCGGTCCACGGCGACCTGGGACGGCTGCGTGGTGACGACATAGCGATGGTGCTCAGTTACAGCGGTGAGAGTGAAGAGATCGTGCGACTGATAGCACTGCTCAAACAACTGGACGTGCGGATGATCGCGATTACCGGAAATAAGAACTCGCCGTTGGCCGAGCACAGCGAAAAGGTAATATGGCTGGGTGACCTGGAAGAGGTTTGTCCGCTGGGGCTGGCGCCGAGTACGAGTACGACCTGTATGCTGGCGGTGGGCGATGCGCTGGCGCTGACGGTAATGCAGGCGAGGAACTTCCAGGCGGAAGATTACGGGCGGTATCATCCCGGCGGGGCGTTGGGTCGAAAGCTGATTACGGTGGAGCAGGCGGCATTGTTTGCGCGGGGCGAGTCTCTGCCGATGGCATCGGACAAATGTACGGTGCAGGAAGCGCTGCAGGAGGCCCAGGCCGGGGCGGCGCTGCGGCACGGGTGCGTATTATTGGTAGATAAGGCAGGACGGCTCAGCGGACTGCTGACCGACGGCGATCTGCGGCGCGGCGTGGAGAATAAAAACCAACAGATACATGACCTGCCGGTGGCACAGGTCATGACGAAAAATCCCAAAACCGTCAAACCGAAAACGCTGGCAAGTGAGGCGATGGCGATATTTCACAAACACCGTATTGACGAGATACCGGTGGTGGACGACCAGGGCAAACCGGTAGGACTGATCGATGTTCAGGATGTGGTGGCGTTAAGGATATTGCAGTGAAGTTGAATAAGGCGCCCTTCGACCTCTCGACTGTGCTCAATTCGACAAGCTCAGGACATTCGTTAAAATATGTTGGTTAATCCTCACTTGTCATCCTGGGTTTTCGGCTCGTTGTCCCACATCCACAGGCTGGCCGCCACAAACCAGATGATAGTCGCAATAAGCATTATCCATTTAACCTGATCCAATTCCATGCGACCGCTGAAAAATAGAAGCGATGGTACTATCAACACCATCAGTGCTATCAGGGATACGATTTTAGCAATAAGTTTTATCATGATTTGTTCTCCTGTTGAACCATCGCTTGGGGGCGAAATTTCTTTTGATATATTTTGCTTGCCAGGATATACAATACCGCCGCGATAAACCATCCCGGCAGACTCACAAAGAATATCTGGATGCCGGCATACTTGACCAGATAAAAGCAGATACCCAGGGTACCAAGCCAGGCTATCCCGGCGGCCCAGTTGAAGGTTTTTTTGCTTAGCTCGGCATAGTAACTCTGCAAACCGAACTTTCGAAGCAACCAGAAATCGACAAAAACTACCGCTCCCATCGGCATCAACAGCATACCATAGAGCGCCACAAATCCCAGCAGTTTCATCGCGATAGCCGGAAACATTCCCGCAATTGTTGCTATGCCGCCGGTAATTAGTGTTACGGTAAATCGGGAGGTTTTTGGGACAATCGCCTGAAACGCCAGACCTGCCCGATAAATTGTCGGATTGGCGGTGGTCCAGCCTGCGATAATCACGCAGACTAATCCCACAAGACCGGCAGCGCGATAAGCAAGCGGGCCGGGCAGAACATTTGTGTCGCTGGGGTCAAGGTGCAGTTGGTACGCGTAGAGGATCGAGGCACATAGCCAGGCCATAAAATGACCGACGTACATACCAGCGGCGGAAGCGACGGCGTACCAGCTTTTTCGCGCAAAACGAAAAACGGACAAATCGCTCATCCCCACATGCATCGCCATATTGCAGAACCACGCGAAGAAGGTGACATGCCAGAACGTAAACTTCACCTGCCCTTCCTGCGGTGCGCCACCCTTCCATATCTGAGTTTTCGCCAGGTCCCACAGTCCGCCCAGCGAATTGACTTCCTGGCCGGTCACATCGATGAATTGGCGCAAACCGACGAACCCGAATGCCAGGAACACCAGCACCATCCACGGAGAGGCGATATTGGCAAACTTGGCTACTGTCTGATAGCCGTAAGCAGCCACAACGGCAATTAATCCGCCCACCACCAGTACCGCCAGCACCCAGCCGGCACTGTTAGGATAAAGGTCATTTAAGCCCGGCATTTTGAACTTGAACCAGACCCCCACAGCCGTCGCCGACACCGTAATCATAGCGCCTGCCAAGAAACAGAACATCACACCGTTGGCCAGATTGTAAAGTGTCACCAGTTTTCGGCCGCAAATCTTTTCCAACTGGTAATATAAAGTCAAACGCATACGTGTGGCAATCGGGGCGCAGAGAAATATCCAGCTCAGCACCGCCAGGGCATTACCCACGATCAGGCCCACGACCACATCGTATGCACTGACCCCCGCGGCAACAAACAACGGACCTATCATCAACTCCGTCCCGGCACAGTGCTCACCGGCATACATACCGACAAAACTCTTAAAGCCCAAAAGAGCGCTTTTAGGAACCGGCTCCCGTTCATATTCATAAACCTTACCTGTGTTTTCCGTATCTTCCGTTGAGTGCTTCTGTTGTGTGGTCATATTTGTTCCTCTCGGATAAAAAATAAATCAACAACAATCCAACTCTGCCTGTGGTAACTTAATCCAGCAAAACACTTTCACGTTCTCTAAAATATTTCGCGCTCTTCTGCACTAATTTGTCGAGCAGTTCTGCGCTCGGTCTGCCATACATGGCCGGGTATGGGTCGCCGCCCGGCCCTAACGGTTCAGGCGTGCAGTAACAACCGGGCCTGTTATAGCCGATAACATACAGGGCCATCATCAGTGTGTCAAGGTCCATTGAGCCGTCACCAATCGCACAACGGTTACTGTCAGCCATGTGAAGATTGGTTAGTTGCGATCCAGCTTCGATAATAGCCGTTGGGATATGGCTCTCTTCGACCTGCATGTGATAAAGATCGCCGTTTATATGTTTAACGCCCGGATGGTTCACAGCGTTGATATAGCGTTTCAGGTCGGCGATAGTGTGGCACAAGCTCACCTCGGCTGAACGAATCGCTTCGATTGCCGCTTTGACGTTATGGGAAACGAACTGGTCAGCTACGATCCGCAGAGTTTCTACCGACCGTTCGAATTCCATATCATCATAAGGATTGGGACGGCCGACCGCGCCCGGTACGACCAGCAAATATCCCGCCCCCACCGCTGAGGCAAAATCCAGTTCACGTTTTATGTAGTCGATCGCATTTTGACGTTTAATCGCGCTATTGCTGGCCAGGTCGTTATCCGCCGAAAACATACCGCAGATGCCGGCCACTTTGACGCCATTGTCTTGTACGATTTTCAATGTCTGGTCGGGCTTATAACCCAGGTCCGCACCGTAGTGATTGCCGTGCAGCTCGATAAACTCGATACCCGCCCCGGCCAACCGCTTGACGCTGACCTCCAGAGACTCCATACCGAAGCCCCAGTTGCTCCAGGACAGATTCAAACGTTGTTTGAGTTGTTCCGGATGCCGTTTTTTGATTTGCTCAAATTGAGTGCGAATTTTTTCGTTTTTTAGCTCAAAGTTTTGCAGCTTCATATAACTACGCCATAGAATATACCTTCAAGTGAATGTAAAAACGCATTTTTCAGAGATCTTTCTCATAACAAAATATTAACCGGGGTTTGGAAAAAGCCCTGTTACAATTTATAGAATTCTTCCCAGCCTTTTCTTGGCTCAGGACCGGTCAACAATTGGTTGGCGATCTTGTTGTTGGTTATCTGCCTGGTTTTGCGATCAAAAATAAGTTTGCCGCCTAGACGCTGTGCGATAACTCCCAACAAAAATACCTGCGTAAGCGGACCGGACACATCGAACGATGAGCGGGTTTTTTCCTCACCCTTACATGCCAGCAGAAAATTCGTCGCATGGTCCGAATGTTTCTCTGTTATCTTCGGCAGTTTATCGCTCATCTCCTTCATCTTGTCCTCAGGAATGATACGCAGAGTACTGTCATGAGTTCCCCCCTTAAAGACCAGGTCGTCACTGTAAATAATCTTGCCGCACTGATCCATTTTTCTGTCCTGCTCGAGTTCTTTCGGACGAGGGGCCAGATTCTTAACCCCGTCATACCACGTAATATCCATAGCGGGCATATTATTTCGTGCGGGGAACTTGAATGATATTGTCGAACCCTGCGGGAAAATAAACTTGTTAGGCCCTATCAGCTTAACCGCCTCTATTTCTTTCGGCAAACCAAGCTGCAGAAATCTGTGTATGGTATCCAGCGTATGGGGCCCCCAGTCGCCAAACGCGCCATTGCCATAATCATACCAGCTACGCCAGTTACCCGGCGCCAGCTTGCCGCTGTATTCATGATATGGCGCCGTCCCGATCCATGTATCCCAGTCCATAGTATCAGGCATCTTCTCACCCGTCGGATACCCTCTGATATCCCATTCATGCCATCGACGCCGACTGTTCATGAAAGCGTCAACGTGTCTGACATCCTTAATAATACCGGCATCCACCCATGCCTTAAACTGTAAAGGATTGTTCCCTGAATGTCCCTGATTACCCATCTGTGCGGCTACTTTGTATTTCTTTTCAGCTGCCATCATCAACTCGACTTCTTCGAACGTATGCGCCAATGGCTTTTCAACATAGACATGTTTGCCCAGCGACATCGCCAGCATCGCGATCGGGAAATGCGAATGATCCGGAACCCCGACGGTTACAGCATCGATCTGGTTCGACATCTTATCGAACATTTTTCTGAAATCTTTGAATTTGGGCGCCCCGGCAAATTTATTTTCGAGTTGCTGCGTATGCTCGCCTCCCATGTCAACATCACACAAGGCGACAACATTCGCCAGACCCGTATTGTGCAGCCAGCCCGCGATCCCGCCACCCTGCGCTCCTACACCAATACACGCCAGGTTGACCTTTTCATTGGCCCCAAGCACCTTGCCAGGCATAATAGAATATAATGTCCCCGCAACCGCACCCTGCAAAAAACGCCGTCTGCTAAATGAATAACTCATAACAATTTCCTTTTCTCATGGCCCTGTCAGGAATTATCATACCCATTGGGCATAAACACTCAGCCACGCCGCTGAGCCTCATTCCCAGCAGAATAACCAATCTGCCTCACAAAGTCAATCCTCATATAACAGTCAATTTTCGCGGTTTTTTAAACCCAATTGTCATTCAACAGGGCCATTGGTCAGACGGACGGATTTTCTTCTTTACTTTGCGATGGTATCTGCTATTATATGTTGCTATCTGTTCACAGGAGAAAACGCCTTGACCAGCGACAAGTGGCTTACACTCGATGAACTGACCGAGTACCTGAAATTCAGCCGGGCGAAGCTGTACCGCATGACGCAGGAGTGGAAGATTCCCGCGTCGAAGATCGGCAGCCAGTGGCGGTTCGACCGCGATGAAATCGACGCGTGGGCACGAAGCCAGCGGTCAGGACGTCAGACAAGGAAGAAGTCGTGAAGAGAAAGATCAAAGAGATTCTGGCCGGTTTCTGCGAGTTCTTGAAGGGACTGCATCCGGCCAAGCTGGCGCTCTTGGGATACCTGTCGTATATCCTCGTCGGCTGGCTCTTCCTGTGCCTGCCGTTTGTCCAGCGCAGCCCAGGCGTCGCTCCGCTCGACAACCTTTTCACCGCCACGTCCGCGGTATCCACGACCGGGCTCGTTACCGTGAGCGTTTCGGACTGCTACAACTTCCTCGGCCAGCTTGTCGTGCTGGTGCTCATCCAGCTCGGCGGCATCGGCTACATGACGTTCGGCTCGTTCGTCATCCTTTCCCGCAAGACGGAACTGTCCGTGGAACGTACCGAAGTGGGACGCACCATCTTCAGTTTGCCGAAGTCGTTCCGCATCGACAAGTTCATACGGAGCGTCATCGCCTTCACCCTCGTGATCGAATTCTTCGGAGCACTTGCCCTGTACCCCATCTTCCGCAATGGTGGCGACCCGAACGCGCTCTGGAGCGCCATCTTCCATAGCGTCTCGTCCTTCTGCACGGCCGGGTTCAGCCTCTACAACAACAGTTTCGAGGCCTACGTGGGCAACTTCTGGCTCAATGCGGTGGTCGCGATCCTGAGCTACTTCGGGGCGATAGGGTTCATCGTCTGCGTGGACTACTGGCGAATGCTCCGGGGCAAGATCAAGCAGATCACGCTTACGAGCAAAATCATCCTCTGGAGCACCCTGTGGCTTACCGTGGCGGGCACCGCGCTCATTTTCCTCGCCGAGCCGAGCCTCCAGGGGAAGCCCGCCGACGAGAAGCTGATGGCGTCGTTCTTCCAAGCGATGACCTCCATGACCACAGTCGGCTTCAACACGATCAGCATTTCGCAAGTGTCACGGGCATCGCTTCTCGTGTTGACGGTCCTCATGGTGATCGGCGCGTCACCCTCCGGGACCGGCGGCGGGCTCAAGTCCACCACGTTTTCCGCACTTGTCGGCGTGATGCGCAGCGCCCTGCGCGGTGACCAGGAAGTGTGTTTCTGGAACCGCGCCGTCCCGCTCGAACGCGTCTGGATGGCGATGGCGGGGCTGGGCTTCTATATCTTCATGCTGGTCGCCGGAACCTACCTTCTCGAGCTGACAGAGAAATTCGAGTTCGAGCAGAGCCTGTTTGAGGCCGTCTCGGCGCTCGGGACGGTCGGCCTGAGCACGGGCATCACTTCGGCACTGAGCACCATCGGCAAACTCGTTATCACGTTCCTCATGTTCTGCGGACGTTTGGGTCCGCTCACGTTCGGAATCGCGCTCTTCTTCGGCGGACCTCTGCAATCCGGCGAGCAGGACAACGACTTGGCCGTTTGATGCAGATCAGTTTGCGACCTCAAAGGTTGTAATCCTCCTTCCACAGTGGCGGCACTCCCTGCGACGCAGGATACGTCCACCCCAGGCGCGCCGGGTGTAGAGCACCCGAGAATGTCGGCACCCGCAACACGGACATTCCAAGCCGCGATTCTCCTCGGTCGCATTGACCTGGGTATGGTCGTCCATCTATCGCCTGCTCCTCTGGATGAAGCTCTTACAGCGTAGATCACGTGCACGCACGGCCCGGCGGCCCGCCACGTTCGGGATGCGCCAGTTGAGCCCCATGCGGTCGCCGCGATTGCGATTGTACTCCGAGAACGGCAGCGACGACGCGCCCACGAACCGCCCGTGGCTGGGCATCATGATCGCCGCGTGCTCGCTCTGGCGGCAGAACTGGTAAACCACATCGGTGGACGATCCCCAGTTGGCGTCCACTATGCACCGCTCGATCTTGAGATACGCGCCGTCCTCCCGCCGCTGCTATGCGGTTGCCATCAATGCCCATGTTCTTTGCGTTTTTGCGAATCCATCTTACGGCTGATTTTGCATCCTTTACGCATTCGAATGGAGAGGTTTTTTGGTTCGGTATTCCGCGCAGATGGCGACCATGCCACGTGAGGCCATGTATTTTGCCTGTGGCGCGAATTGTGTTGGAGTCCCGCTATTCCATCCTCCGCCAAAGAAAAAGACAATAGCCGGACTTTTGTCTGTGACTTTATGACCTGCGGGATTGAAGATATACAATTTCAAATTCACATCTTCGTCGATGGTTTTATATATCTTGATAGTCGCATCTTTTAGAAGGTCAGGTTCTTGAGTTTGTTTTTCTGCTGCAAATAAAGGGTGTGTTGCCAGTAACATCAACATGCAGATGCCTGCCGGTTGCCTCATTGATAATTCCTTGGTTTTGGTGTAAGTGAAGGTGTCAGAAACTTGTGTGCCCACTCTTGGCCAGGCAACGCACCCAGCCGTAAAAGCTTATCTCAACTATAAGCCAAAACTACCACAGCCCGCCCAAAGAGTCAACAAGATCCCGCCCCTCCCCACGGCTCGCCCACCTTTCCCACTCTTCTAACCTTCTCACCGCTATTTGTTATCCGCGGCAATCAAACGTCGAGTTTTTCGCGCAGGTAGCTTTTGACCTTGTCGCAGTTGACGCGGACCTGTTCCATGGAGTCGCGGTCTCGTATGGTTACGGTGTTGTCCTGGGCTGTTTGGCCGTCAACTGTTATGCAAAATGGTGTGCCGGCCTCGTCCTGACGGCGGTAACGTCGGCCGACGGCGCCCTTGTGGTCATAAAAACAATTGAAGTGTCTGCGTAAGTCTTCATAAATCGCCCTTGCTTTTTCGGGCATTCCTTCTTTTTTTACTAATGGGAATATTCCCACCTTTATCGGCGCCAACGCGGGATGGAATCGCAGCAGGTTGCGGTTCTCTCCGCGGACTTCCTCCTCAGCGTAGGCATCGACCAGAAACGCTAACGCCCCACGGTCCGCGCCGGCTGACGGCTCGATCACATAAGGTATGAACCTTTCGCGTGTTTCCTCCTCAAAATAACTCAGTGGTCCTTTGGTCCAATCTTCGCGTTCCTGGGCCAGGGGCGTGGCTTCGGTGTTACGGCCGTTTTCGATCCACTGGGTTACCGAGCGCATTCCGCGCTGATGCTGACGCAGATCATAATCGGTGCGGTTGGCAATGCCTTCCAGTTCCTGCCAGTCCCCCTGGCCAAATGGAAAACGATATTCGATGTCCACACATGCCTTGGCGTAATGAGCCAACTCATCGCGTGCGTGCGTTCGAAACTGCAGATTCTCTTTTCGGATTCCCAGGTCGAGATACCACTGCATTCTCTGGTCTTTCCATTTTTCCCACCACTGCTCGTCAGTCCCGGGTTTGCAGAAAAACTCTATTTCCATTTGTTCAAATTCGCGTGTGCGGAAAATAAACGCTTTTGTGGTCACTTCGTTGCGAAAACTTTTGCCAATCTGTGCGATTCCGAAGGGTACCTTCAGACGCGTACTGTCGAGCACATTGCTGTAGTTGGCGAATATGCCCTGTGCTGTTTCCGGTCGCAGATATACGGTCATGGCGTCATCGACGTTTGCGCCCATCCGTGTCTCGAACATCAGTTTGAACGGCATCGGCTCGGTGAACCGGCCGGTGGCGCCGCAATTGGGACAGTTTTTGTCTGAGAGGTTCTGCTGGGCGGCTATCTCCGGTTTTTCGTGATGTGTGGCCTGTTCGCCCTCCAGGGCCTGAAGATGGTCCACGCGTGTTCTGGTATTGCATTTTTTGCATTCCACGATCAGGTCGGCGAACTTATCGACATGCCCGGAAGCCTTCCAGATCATCGGGTGCATCAGGATACTGCAGTCCAGGCCGACCATGTCGTCCCGCATCTGTACAACCGATTTCCACCATGCGGCCTTGACATTTTTCTTCAATTCCACTCCCAGCGGGCCGTAGTCGTAGCAACTGGCCAACCCACCGTAGATGTCGCTGCTTTGAAAGATAAACCCACGCCGTTTGCACAGCGATACCAAATCGTCCAATTTTTTTAGTGTTTCTACCATTTTTATACCTTTTTGTTCCTGGCTTAAAACTATAACTCTAACGTAAAGATTGCATTATACGCTTTGGAACGTGTTCGACAAGTGTTATGTTCAGGCCGGCGACGGCAATTTTATATCCGATTGGGAGGCTCACTTATTTTGTTGCCCAGCAGGAAGCGATGTGATTAGCGGAGCCATTTTTTTGTTCGAGTTGAGGCACGTCCCGACGGCAGCGGTCGCCGGCCAGGTGGCAGCGAGGGTGGTATGGGCAGCCGGTCGGCGGATCGATGGGGCTTGGCGCTTCACCGCGGAGGATGATGCGTTTACTCCGACGGTGTGGGTCCGGTTGCGGGATCGCCGAGAGCAGGGCCATGGTGTAAGGATGTTTTGGATTTCGGTAAATATCCTCGGCCCGTGCGTATTCGACAATTTTACCCAGGTACATCACGGCTACGTAATCGCTGATGTGTTCGACTACCGCTAAGTCGTGAGCGATGAACAGATATGTCAGGCTGAATTCTTCCTGCAGGTCCTGCAGCAGATTGATGATTTGCGATTGAATGGAAACATCCAGTGCACTGACAGGCTCGTCACAAACGATAAATTTGGGGTTGAGCGCCAGTGCGCGGGCGATGCCGATTCGCTGTCGCTGGCCGCCGGAAAATTCGTGTGGGTAACGATTGATATGAGATGGGGACAGTCCCACCTTCTCCAAAAGCTCGGCAACTCGCCGGTGTCTCGCGGCGCCCCTGGCCAGGCCATGCACGGTCATTGCCTCACCGACGATATTTCCGACGGTCATTCGGGGATTGAGTGAGCCGAATGGGTCTTGAAAAATGATCTGCATGTCACGTCGGAGTTGTCTGAGCCGGCGCGGCGTTTGCTGAAAAATGTCTTTTCCGTCAAAGATTACTTTTCCGCCGACAGGGTTGATCAGTCTCAGGATGGTTCTTCCGAGCGTGGTTTTTCCGCTGCCGCTTTCGCCGACCAGGCCAAGCGTTTTGCCCCGCTCAATTCGTAAGCTAACGCCGTCCACCGCTTTGACCCATGCGGATACGCTGGAGAAAAAACCTTTACGCACGGGGAAATAGGTCTTTAAGTCCTCAACTACCAGTAAGTCATCGTTAGATTTCATCTGTCCATTTTATAATTTAGTTTGACAAAATATCTTTTGCTTTCCAGCAGGCAACGTGGTGGCCCGGCTGAATTTCTTCCATGTGCGGTTCCCTGGTACGACACAGTTCGTCTGTTCCGGATAGGCAATAAGAGCAGCGTGGGTGAAACTTGCATCCTGTGGGGAAATGCAGCGGATCGGGTACAGAACCGGGAATAACTTCGAGTCGTTTTTGCTTGTTGTTCGTTCGTGGCAGTGATCGCAGCAAGGCCCGAGTATAAGGATGTATCGGTTTGTCGAAGATGGTATGTACCTGAGCCTTTTCCATTATCTTTGAGGCGTACATAACCACGACATCGTGTGCGTTTTCGGCTACCACGGCTAAGTCGTGGGTGATCAGTAATACGCTCATGTTGTTGCGCTGCTGAAGGCGCCTGATGAGATCGAGGATTTGGGCCTGGATGGTAACATCCAGAGCGGTGGTCGGTTCGTCCGCGATCAGCAGAGCGGGATCGCAGCTCAGTGCCATGGCGATCATGACCCGCTGACACATACCACCGGACATCTGATGTGGATATTCGTGCGCTCGCTGTTGCGGCTGGGCGATACCGACCAGTCTGAGCATTTCGACAGCATGGGCCCAGGCGGCAGAGCCTTTTTTATTTTGATGCAACTCAATCGCTTCGACAATCTGGTCGCCGACGGTGTAAACGGGATTCAAACTGCTCATAGGTTCCTGGAAGATCATGGCAATATCGTTGCCACGAATAGATCTCATCCTTTTTTCAGGCAGGTCCAGCAGGTTTTGCCGGCGAAAAAGGATTTTACCGTCTGTGATCCTACCGGGTGGATCGGGCAGAAGTCTCAGGATCGACAGGGCCGTAACGCTTTTGCCACAGCCGCTTTCACCGACCAAAGCAAGGGTTTTTCCGTTATATATGTCGAACCCGTCGCTATCGACGGCGCGGACCTGCCCCTGATCGGTAAAAAATGAGACCTTGAGGTTGCTGATTGATAACAGGATGTTGTTGTCGGTCATGTTGTTTACCTTAAACGAGGATCGAGCGCGTCGCGCAGGCCATCGCCCGTGAAGTTCAGACACAGCAGTGTCAGTCCAAGCATAGCGCTGGGGAAAACCACCATCCACCAAAAACTAATTACAGTGTTAACCGCTTTAACGCCCTCGGCGGCCAATGATCCCCATGTCGGTATAGGAGGTCCGATGCCGATGCCGAGAAAGCTCAGAAAGGATTCCTGCAGCATAGCCTGCGGAACGGTTAAGGTCGCATATACAATCACCGGTCCGATCAGGTTCGGCAGCAGGTGTTTCAGCAGAATTTTTCGCGTGGGCAAACCCATTGCTCGTGCGGCCTCTATAAACGGTTGGGTCTTTAAGGACAACACCTGTCCTCGAATTACCCGTGCCATGGTCAACCAGCTTATGCTTCCGATAGCCACGAACAAAATTATAATATTGGCCACCCTTTCATGCCCGGGACCGAAAACGTTGTTCAGCAGTTTTATCAGCATCGGTTCAAAGGCTATCTTGAGTAAAATAACCATCAGGATATAAGGCAGGCCATAAAGGATATCGACCAGTCGCATCATAACGTTGTCAACCCTTCCACCGTACCAGCCGGCGGTCAGGCCCCATAGTGTTCCGATAGTGACCGAAATAGCCGCAGCCGCCAGTCCGATTCCCAAACTGACCAGTCCGCCAAACAGGCACCGCCAAAGCAGGTTTCGTCCCAGAAGATCATATCCGAACGGTGCAAAAACAGGTCCAATCCGCGGTGGCTGACGATTGAAATCGAGTTGCTGCAGTTGATACTGGTCGATCGAAATGGGCAGTGTCGCCAGGCACGTAAGCAGGACAACCGCCAATACTACTATGGAGACCATCGCTGAGCGGTTACGATAAAAACGCTGCCAGGGCAAACACCGAACAGGAACGTTCGCGGCAGGGGCCTCGTCTGCGATTGTAGTGTTTTTTTTTGCAGTGGTTGTCATTGTTTTTCGAGATTGATACGCGGATCGACCGCAGCGTAGGTGAGATCGACCAGTAGATTAAATAAAATAATAACGGTGGAGTAAACCAGTACCGTAGCCAATATCATGGCCCGGTCGCGATTTAGAACACTGGCAACGAAATGCTCACCAAGCCCCGGGATATTGAATATTTTTTCGACGACAAATGAGCCGGTTAGTGCGGCGGCGGTGGCGGGACCAAGGTAGCTGAGAATCGGCAGGAATGCGTTTTTCAGAGCGTGCTTCCAGACTACCCTCCATGGCGCCAGTCCTTTGGCACGTGCGGTACGAATATAATCGCTGGCCATTACGTCAAGTATTCCCAGCCGAGTCAGTCTGGCGATATATGCCATGAACGGCAGCGACAGCGTAAAGGCCGGCAGCCAAAGCTGTGAAATACTTCCCCAGCCGCCGACCGGCAGCCAGGCTAATTTGACCGCGAATAAAATCAGCAAAGCGGTGCCGGTGACAAAGGTCGGCAGAGATATTCCCACCAGTGCCAGGCTCAGCGAAGTGTAGTCGAACCAACTGTTGCGTTTGATGCCGCTGATAACACCGATGGGCACACCCAGAACCGTAGCCAAAAACATCGCCGTCAGTCCCAGTCCCACCGAAACCGGCAGTGCGGAACCTATAATCTGATTGCAGGTCCAATCACAGTATTGCCACGAGGGTCCCAGATCGATCAATGGCCCCTGTCCACGTATAGCCTGAATCGGCCTGAACAAACCAGCCAGGTATTCACGATATAAAAGCCAATTATCGTCAGCGTGATATTGAGCCATGACTGCGAGTTGAACGTCTTCGTTGAGGTTTCGTTCGCCGGTTTTGAAGGGATTACCCGGAATAATAACCGCCATCAGGAAAGTTACCGTATAAATCACCCACAGGACTACCGGAGCGAGAAACAAACGTTTGACAACATAACGCCACATAAAACACGTTCCTGCAAAGAATTCGGCTGGTACTATGCCCAATGGGCGTCAAGTATAGCCTCGAATCCGGTTAATGTCAGCATAAATTCTGGTGAGCCGTCTGTGTTCTGTGGTATTCTTTCAAGATTTCAGTTTGTTATTCCCGGCGTAATGCCGTACAATGTCTGAAGATTACATTTGTCTAACAGCTTATTTGTGGATGGACGTGTCGAATAGGTGGATTCTGACGTGGAATTGTCGAGTCCTGTCCTTACAGAAAGGGTTTTGAAATGTGTTGGAGAATAAAGGTTTTTGCGTTTGCGACAGTATTGCTTTTATCAGGCGGTTTTATGGCAGGGATACAGGCCTCTTCAGAGCCGCAAAATCCTCTTGAAGATACCATATCCATCCAGGAATTCATTAATCCGCCTTTACCCGCCCGTGCCGGTGGATTTTGGCCGTGGCTAAACGGCTATGTCGATTTGAAGCAGATCACCCGGGAACTGGAGGAGATCAAGCAAAACTCAATGAGAGGTCTGGACATCTGGGACATTGGCAGTTTAGCCGATCCCGAAGGCATGATTCCGCATGGCCCTGCTTTTTTTGGTGAAGAGTCACTGGAGGCGATTTCCCATACTATCGACGAGTCCGACCGTTTAGGACTGGAGTTGGGAATGATTGCCTCAAGCAGTTGGAATGCCGGCGGAGCCTGGATAGGAAATGAGCATGCCAGCAAACAATTCGATTCCAGCGAAGTTATTGTTACCGGGCCCAGCCGTTTTTCCCAAGTGCTTCCGCTCCCACCCGAGGCCAAATCATATTATAAAGATATTGCGGTGCTGGCGTTTCCAAGGACAGAAGGCAACATTATCGAAGACGTCAACGGAACGATAAATCTTTCCGGGAACATGAGCAGTCAAGGCCTGCTCACATGGGATGTTCCAGCGGGACAATGGGTTATCGCCAGATATATTTACCGTACTACCGGACAACCCCTGATGTGCCCCAGCCCGAACTCAAAGGGCCTGATGATCGACCATCTAAGCGCACAGGCAATGGAAAAACATTTTGGTTATATGATCGACAAACTACTGAAAAAACGTGGTAAACTCGGCGCATTAAAATATTTTGAATTAGATAGTTATGAAGTCTGGCAAAGAACCGACTGGACGGATGATTTTGTTGCGGAGTTTAAAAAACGACGGGGATATGATCTGACACCTTATCTTCCGCTTCTGAAAGGATGGGAAACAGCCGACCCGGATATTACCGAGCGTTTCTTATATGACTGGAATAAAACTGTCAGCGATTTGATTATCGACAACCATTTCCGCAAAGCCGCCGAAATAGCGCATAGAGCGGGATTACTTGTCAACGCCGAGGCCGGCCATGGTGGCTCGGCTCGGGTGGATGTCCTCAAAGCCCTGGGAGCGGTTGACCTTCCGCGAGGCGAGTTCTGGAACGGCATGCAATTCTGGGTCACCAAAGAAGCAGCCAGCGCGGCGCACATTTATGGAAAAAAAATAGTTGACGCAGAGTCACTAACAGGTTGGCGTCATTGGAAAGATGGTCCGATGGCCTACAAACGTCTTATTGACTTGGCGTTGTGCGCGGGCTTGAATCGGGTGACTTTTCACACGTTTACCCACAATCCGCCCGAAGCCGGCCGACCCGGATATGCTTATCACGCCGGAGAGCATTTTAATGTCAACACAACCTGGTGGCCCAAAGCGAAACCATTTTTGGACTACATTGCCCGTTGTTGTCATCTTCTTCAGAAGGGGCTTTTCGTTGCTGACGTTTGTCTTTATTACGGCGATCAGGCGCCTAATTTCGTACCAGCCAGGAGAATCGATCCATCTGTTAAACCACCGTACGATAACAGCAAATGCCTGCATTGCGGCATACCTGTACCGATACGAAACGATCTGCTCGGTTCGGGTTATGACTGTGACTATGTAAATACGGATGTTATTCTTACCAGGATGAGCGTAAAAGACGGCCGCCTGGTTTTGCCGGATGGCATGAGCTATCGAGTCATGGTATTACCTGAAAAAGACGATATGCCGGTCGAGGTGGTCCAAAAACTGGAAGAACTGGTCAGGGCTGGCGCGACCATTGTTGGCCCGAAGCCACTCAGAACCAAAACGCTCACCGATTACCCGCTCTGTGACAAAACCGTAAAGAAAATCGCCGATAAGCTTTGGGGACCATCTGATGGTAAAACTGTAAAGACACACAATTACGGAAAAGGAGAAGTGATATGGGGTATTCCCGTGCTGGAGGTTCTCGAACAGCATGGCTTGACTCCTGATTTTACTGTGACCAAAACAGATAACGCTGATCTCGCGATAGACTACATACATCGGCGAACAGCCCATGAAGATATATATCTGGTTACGAATAGTTCGCTTGATTGGAAAACGACAGAATGTATATTTCGTATAAGTGGCAAAAAACCACAACTGTGGCAGCCTGATACCGGCCGGGTGAGTGACGCCCTGGTATATGATTTTGTCGAGTCAGGCACAAAAGTACCGTTAAAATTAGCGCCGGTATCATCGGTGTTTGTAGTCTTCCGTGAAGATGCCGATGACAACCACATCATTGCGATAGAGCAGGAACCGCGATCTTCGTCACGTGTGGATTCCACAGAAAATTTACCGGTCGCCTCTTTACCTGACATAGAGCCATTAAGTTTTGACGGCGGCAAATTTGCCGTCCGCGTATGGACGCCGGGCACATATCGCCTCCGCAAAGCCCACGGCCCGGCGGCATCGATTCAGATTCCCGATATTCCGCAGCCTTTAGAAATTACCGGGCCATGGAAAGTAGTTTTTACCGACGCCCGGGAAAAACCAAAACCGATTATATTCGATCGATTAATGAACTGGACAGAATCATCCGATCCCGATGTGAAATATTATTCCGGCACAGCGGTTTATCATAAGGAGTTCGTGGTTGGTGAGCAATATATTAAGGATGATCTGTCCTTGTGGTTGAATCTTGGCCAGGTGAGGGAGGTCGCGGAAGTCACCTTAAACGGCCAAAACCTGGGCATTTCATGGAAAACGCCTTATTGCCTCGATATCACCCAAGCGGTAAAGCCCGGTAAAAACGTATTGGAGATAGCGGTAATCAATCTTTGGAACAATCGCCTTGTTGGCGATGCGTCTGTCCCGCAAGAAGAAAGAGTCACAAAAACCAATATAAAAAACAAATTTAACGACCGCACCGGCCTACTGGATTCCGGTTTAATCGGCCCAGTAAAAATCCATTTTTGCGTAACGGGCGATGTTGAATGAAAATTGGGTAAAAAAAACCGCGAAGGTTAACTCTCATAAATTCGCATGGAAAGGACAATTATGGAAAAGGAAGAACTTTATCAGGAGATTCTCAAACGCGCCCAGGATGGCAAGATCGCTTGTCGGCAATGCTTTAATATCGGCCAGGAATGTAACGTATCATTGAAGGTTATCGGTGATCTGTGCAACGAAAAGTCGATCAAGATTCACGCCTGCCAACTTGGCTGCTTCAAATAAAGGGAGCCTCTAAGAATTATAGTGTTTCCGGGATGCGGTTAATACTCGATACCCTTTCGCGCGCCGACGCCCTGATGCCAGGGGTGCTTGACCGGTTGCATTTCGGTTACCAGATCAGCCAGCTCGATTAGTTTTTGGTCGGCGCCGCGCCCGGTAAGCACCAGCTCGACGTGTTGGGCCCGGTTGCTGATAATAGTGGTCACATCCTCCCAATCGGCCAGGTTTTCGCTCAGGCAAAAGACTATCTCGTCGAGGATGACGAGATCGTATTTACCTTCCCGGACGAGATGTTTTATCTGACTGAGTTTTTCGGCAATGGCCTGTCGCATTTGTTCGACTTTTTGCGGGTCGCTCAGTGACGTTCGCATGTCCCATTCCTGTTCGACTCTTTCGAGGGTGAGGTTCTCAGCAAAATCCTCCGCCAACTGCGATTCTCCGGTTACCAGATCGGGTGGCTTTAGAAATTGGCAGATATACACTCGTCCTGCCGCGCCCAGCATACGCAATGCCAGGCCGAACGCGGCAGTGGTCTTGCCTTTGCCCTTGCCGGTATATACCTGCACTAGTCCTTTTTTCAATATCGCCATACAATAAATAATTTCTACCGGTCTTTCCAGTCGTCCAGCAGGTGCTCAAACTCGTCGAGTTTTCCATGACGCAATAAATCGATCGCACTTGAATTGACAAACTCCTCCATGATAGCCGCCCTGCGTGGCTGATTGTTGGGATACTTGTTCTTGAGACCAGTTCGCAGTTCGCTCAGTGCCGTCAGGAACGGTTCATAATGTTTGCCGAATTCTTCCTGCAGTTGTTTGCGGATATGTTTGGCTAGTGCCGGACTGGCTCCACTGGTTGAAATGGCAATCTGCAGATCGCCGCGTCTTACGACCGAAGGCACCTGAAAACTGCACAGATCAGGTACGTCCACGACATTGCAGAATATGCCTTTTTCATTGGCCTCATCGAAGACCTGCTGATTGACCTGCTCATCTCCGGTAGCCGCTATGACCAGCCAGGCACCCTCGATATCGCCTTTTTGATACGGCCGATTCAGCACTTCGATCAGCCCACGGTCACGCAGTTGGGCCATTTCCCCGGTCAGTTCCGGACTGATTACCACCACGCAAGCTCGACATTTCAGCAGGCTCGATACCTTACGCTGGGCCACCGGACCGCCGCCGACCACGACAACCTTTCGCCCTTCAATATTCGCAAAAACCGGATACAGACGACTCATGAGTTTATTCCCCGGATAATAGGGTACCTGTTATATGCCAGGCATCGCAAAAAAACTTTGCATATCGTCGATACCGCCATTATACTGAACGCTACATTTGGCGTCCAATCATTTTGAAAGTTCTTATAAACCGAATATCGCAAACTTCTTGACAAACGGAAAGGGACAATTATGCTGATACGAACATGGATATTAACAGTTTTACCGGCAGCGTTTGGACTGTTTTTTATCGGATGCGAGAAACAGCTTCCGGAAAGTCATCCTTCAGCCCCAACTGAAACAACAGAAAAGGAGACTGCCATGCCTGTTACCGTACAATGGTTTGGTCACGCCAGTTTTAGGCTTTCTACTGGTGATACCGTCATATATATCGATCCATGGAAATTGTCCGACGCCCCGCACAACGGGTCGTTGGTGCTGGTAAGCCACAGCCATCACGACCACTACTCGGCTGATGACATCGGCGAGGTTGCTGGCGACGGAACAGAAATCATCGCTTCAGCCGACGTTATCAAAAAACACGGTTCCGGCCGGGCGATCAAACCCGGTCAGACCATCGAAGCGGCCGGTGTTCGCGTTACCGCCGTGGCCGCCTACAACCCCGCCAAGCAGTTCCATCCCAAAGCCAACAATTGGGTCGGCTTTGTCGTGGAGATCGGCGGCAAACGGATATACTACGCCGGCGATACCGATGAAACACCTGAATTGAAGGCACTGACAAATATCGACCTGGCACTTCTGCCGGTGGGTGGAACATACACCATGAACGCCCAGGAAGCAGCCACGGCGGTCAGCCATTTTCAGCCGAAACAAGCCCTGCCGTACCATTGGGGCGATATTGTTGGCAGTCGTAAGGATGCCGAGCAATTTAAAAAACAAGCCTCTTGCCAGGTCACTGTTCTCGACCCCGGCGGAAGTATGACTTTATAATTTGGCTTTTACGAAACCTTGGTTTATAGACTGATGTGTACTGCCGGTCACATTGGATACCCGTTGAAGGAGGATATTACCATGCAAACCAGTCAAACCTGCAATTCTCAATGTCCTTTTAAGTTGAATCGTCGATCTTTTCTGACGACCAGCGTGGGCGCCTTAGCGGCCACCGCCGCGGGATGTATGAAGATGGAACTACCCGGTCTCACTTCGTCACTATTACAGGCCCAGGACATCCAAATCAACCCGATAAGGAAAGCGCGGATTTGTGCAACGTTTGTGCGACCGAAAACCTCCGATCCGGAACGCCTCGGAGAACGTCCCGTTGTTAGCTGGCCGGGTTATCAATACAACATCAAGGAAGGCCAGGCCCTGCACACGAAGATACTTACCGAGGCTGCCGAGAAGCTTGGGGTGGAACTAGTGGTTAGAGACGAACCGCTGGGCAGCATTGAGGAGGTTGACAACTACATTGAACAACTCAGGAAAACATCGCCTGATGGCCTGTTTGTCACCGCTATGGAGCTGTTCCGTTGGGATTGGGTCAACCATCTCGTGCAGAACCGGGGTGATATCCCCACCATCGTTTACAGCCCGATGGGAAGTTCCTTTACCGAACATCTCGAGACCGCGCGCAGCATGGACAAAACCTTCGTCGGCGCCACTCAGGACATACATTGGCCGGCCTGCGGCCTGCGGATGCTTAATACCGTCCACCAGATGAAAAACACCCGTTTGTGCATTGCCGCCGGCGATAAGACCGAGGACCGCAAACTCTCCGTCATCGGCACAACGCTCCACTACATTCCAGTGGCACGCTTCAACGAGGAGTTCAGCAAGGTTGCCACAAGTGACGAAATACGGACATTGGCCAGGCATTATGCCAAAAACGCAAAGAAGATTATCGAACCGAAGGAAGCGGAGATTCTTGACGCCGCGAGAAACTATGTCGTCTGCCGCAGGCTGATGGCCGCTGAAAACTGTCAGGGCATCTCGATAGATTGCATCCGCGAGACCAGCATTACCTATCGGCCGCCTTGCCTGGCCTTTTCTTGTTTGCTTGATCAGGGCATCGTGGCCGCCTGCGAAGCCGACTGGAACGCGGCGATCTCGATGCAGCTTACACACTTTTTGTTTGGTCGGCCGGGCTTTATGCAGGACCCAGCTCCCAATACCATCAATAACACCCTGATGGGCGCCCACTGTACTTCAGCAACCAAACTGGATGGTTTCGACAAACCGGCCAGGGCCCCCTACATCCTCCGTAGCTATCACACCCGCGCCGGCGCAGCCCTGCAGGTACTCTGGCGGATCGGACAGAAGGTTACCGTGATGAAGTTCCAAGGCCCGGAAACAATCATTCTAGGAACAGGTCAGGTGGTTGCCAACATTGCCCAGCCGCCGGCCGGGTGCTGTCGAACCGCCGTCGAAATCAAGTTGGACGATGTGCCCGATTCGGGCGAGACCAAAGGCTTCCACCAACTGTTTATTTACGGCGATCTGGCCGATGAGTTCAGGGCCTATTGCCAACTCGCCGGGATCAAAGTCGTCCCAATCTGACAAAGCAACAAGGCAAGCAGATCATCGGACTGATGGAAAACCGAAATATACTTGTATCTTCAGCATACAATTCGATATGTTAGCATAAGTGAAGTTCAGTAATGTTGCTGGGCTAAAAATAAATGGAAAATATTGGTTTAAGGAGTTGTCAAAATGCAAACTAACCAAACCTGTAATTCTCGATGCCCTCTTAAGTTGAATCGTCGATCTTTTCTGACGACCACCGTGGGCGCCTTAGCGGCTACCGCCGCGGGATGTTTCAAGAGCGATATGTTCGATCTTACCTCGTCGTTGCTGGACGCTCAAAGCCTCCAACTCGAACCGATAAAACCTGCTCGTATGCGGGCAGTGTTCGTTCGTCCGAACGTCGATAAGTACTGGATGGGTTGGCCGGGCGCTGCCTACGACATCAAGGCCCGCCAGTGCCAATATACCGACATACTCGTCAAGGCCGCTCAAAAGCAGGGAATCGATCTGCAGGTTATCTCCGAGCCGCTCCAGGACGATAATGCCGTCAACGCATTACTTGAAAACCTCAAGAATGACCCCCGCGACGGCCTTTTGGTTACCAGTATGTGTCTGCACCATCCCGGCTACAATTCCTGGGGCCACACCTACAATATCGCCCAAAACCGGGGCGAAATCCCGACCATTGTGTTCAGCCCGATGGGAACTTCTTTTACCGGTGACCTTCAGTCAACCCGTAATATCCCCGGTGTCTTTGTTGGGGCTACACAGGATGTGCAGTGGCTGGGCACCGCTTTGAGAATGCTCAACACCGTCCACCAGATGAAATACACCCGTTTGTGCATTGCCGCCGGCGATAAAACCGAGGACCGCAAAATCCCCGTCGTCGGCACTACATTGCACTACATTCCCAACAACCGTTTTGCTGAAGAGATCAAGAAGGTCCAAATTTCCGACGAGATGCGATCCATCGCTGACTATTACATCAAGCACGCCAGGAAGATCATCGAACCGGCCAGGCAGCAGCTTCTCGATGCTGTCAAGAATTATGTTGTCTGTCGGCGTCTGATGGTTGCTGAAAAGTGTCATGGTTTTTCGATGGATTGTCTGGGGCTTGTTGGCAGCCGCACAATCCAGCCGCCATGTCTGGCTCTCTCACATCTACGCGACGAAGGTATTGTCGGCGCGTGCGAGGCTGATTGGCCCGCCGCCATCTCCTCACGCCTGACCCATCTTCTATTCCAGCGGCCGGGTTTCATGCAGGACCCAGCCCCAAACACCGTTAACAATACGCTTATGGGAGCTCATTGTACCTGCGGTATCAAACTCAATGGGTTTGATGCACCTGCCGAACCTTACATTTTACGAAGTCACTCCGAGTCTAACGTGGGCGTCTCACCGCAGGTGCTCTGGCGGCTGGGGCAAAGGGTTACTGTAATGAAATTCACCAGTGCCAATTGGTGGGGCGAGATCGACGAGAAAACCCCGGTAACTATTATACTCGGCACCGGTACCGTCGTGGGCAATATTGACACGCCGCCATCCGGCGGTTGTCGTACCTCTGTCGAACTTGAATTGGACGATGTACCAGACGTTCGGGACACGAAAGGCTTCCATCAGTTATTCATTTATGGCGACCTGGAAGACGAATTCAAAGCCTACTGTCAGCTTGCTCGCATCAAGGTCGAGCATATCTGACCGACAATAAGTGCGACTGGCAAACCAATACGCCGTCGATCACAAAGAAACTTTGATTTCGGCATTGGTCGAAACTAGCCTTTGTGTGGAAAATGTTCGTCGATTGGAGTTTGGGCCAGTTCGACCAGGAAACCGCTGATGCGGTCGCAGACCAGATCGAGGTATTTTTTGCCTTTTTCGGCGGAGGCCCTGGTCGGATCGCCGGCGGCACAGTGGTCGTTGAGCCTGGCAAAATTACGACTGGTGCGAACCCAGCCTTTTTCCAACGCCTCGAATCGAAAAGGTCTGGTTTTGCCGTTACCGGCGACGTTCGGTTCTACCAGTTCCGGATACAGGGCAAACGCTATTGAAGTTTCAAACTCGCCGGCATGATCGTCAGAGACCTCGAATATCTCGTCATACCGGTCGCGTCCGACCTGCCACCAGTTGCATAAAAATACGTGTACATCTAAATCGCATTGAATCTGCCGAATTATCGCTGTAAACTCGTTACCGCCGTGACCGTTGACGATCACTACTTTGCGAATGCCGTGCTGGAGCAGTGAACGAATTATATCACGTACCATCTCGTCAAGGGTGGTTTGGGAAACGTGGATTGCCAACGGAAAATCCAGCAGGTTGCAGTCCACGCCATACGGAATCGCCGGCAGACAAATTACCGATTGGCAGTGACTCCAGGCAAGCTCACAGCATCGCCGGGCAACCCAGGCGGCATGGTGGAAGTCCTGTCCTTCCGGCAGGTGCCGATTGTGCGGTTCGACAGCTCCGATCGGCAGTACAGCCACTTCGTATTGCCTCTTTGAAAGGCGATGCAGATTGGTGGATGTCAAAACCCATTCTTCAATCATAGTCGCTATTTCCCCAGATTGCCCATATCATTAGATGGTAATATTACAACTTTTCTCAACAGCATATAGTCCTTTTTCTTATACTTACTGATTTGCCCTGTTACACGAAATTTCACTTGTCTCCTCGCCCCGGTTCTCTCCTCCATCTCCTCCAGTAATCGGTTCGGATGCAGCACTACCGGCTGCTGGTTCAGGCTTGCGCCATCCGATTCAAAAATATATTCATACTTAAAACATTCCTGCTGAATGTCGAACACTAATCGACCCACACGATCGATTATCATATCACCGTCTTTTTGTTGGATTTCTGGACCACTGTTGGTCAATGTTCTCTTTTGGGCGGTTTGTGTCTTGGTCTGAGTGCGTTTTTCCTTGTCTTGCTCTATCTCATCAGGAACCTCCAGGACGTGTGTACGTGGTATCGTGAGCAATACCTTTCGTAGTCTCTCTGCAATCGCTAAGTTGTTTTCCTGTAAGTCGTTATCCGCCTTTTTGGTTTGATCGGTTGGATTCATTGGTGGCTTGTCCGAGTCGGATTTTGGTGGTTTGGCCCCATTTTCCGCAGTTTTCGTGCTGTCAGTGGCTTCTCCAAACAGCGACTCGATGGCAACCATGTTCGGCAGAAAGAAATTACGCTTTTTGTAAGTGGTCACCTCGCCCCAAACACGAAAAGTAATATCGAGGTTGACATTGTCCCCAGTGATATTATTCATAACTGTAAGCCATTTGCCAGGAAGGACTTGCATAACCCAAGTAAAACGTTCGTCACCCACTATCTCAGGGTTTTCGGTTTTATTGGTCGCTATTTGTGATGGAATGGTTTTGGGAATTGCTTTGTCTGAACTTATTGAAGAGGTCTTTCCGTCGGCGGGGGCTGAGCCGCCAGCCAGTGAGTCCGTCGGTCGTATAATGAACGGCTCAAAGAGCAGAAACCAACGCAGATCGTCTGGGTGCTTGACGAGTTTGGCCTTGCGATCGGCAATCATAAAACCTTCTCGTAACAGAGGTTGCGTGAATGTCTGTTTTAGTGGTTGGGGTTCTTTGCCGTTGTTTTCGACAGATTGTTCTGTGGCGGTGCCGGTGGGTGAAATTGCGACCAGGCAGAGAAGTATTTTAGTAAGAGTTTTCATCGAAATGATCCTTAAGTATTTGTAAAACATGATCTAATGACTCGGCCAGGCGAATGGTCGAGGCGTTGTTTTCGTTGGATTCGAGTATAACGTCAATAACAGGTTTCCAGTAATCTGACAAGCATATTATCGGTATCGAGCTGAGGAATCGTTTATTCGTAAGTTCCCAGCACATCGCGAGTTCCAGCAATGTGCCGGTACCGCCCGGCAAGACGACGAAGGCATGTGCCAAGTCGATGAGTGTGCTGAGCCGTTCGAACAGGTTTTCTGTTCGTATCTCCTTTTGAATCCATTGGTTAGGTCCGCCTCGGCCGAACGCGTTGCACGTTACTCCGATAGTGTTTGCACCTGCCTGGCTGGCGCCGCAGGCGGTGGCGGCCATGGTGCCGGAATATCCGCCGTTGGCGATTTGATAGCCGGCCTGTGCTAAGGCTTTGCCTAACTCATAAGCCCGTAAGTAGTTATCGCTTTCGGGGGCGGGTTTGGATGAGCCAAAAATCACGATTGTCCTGGTGTTTTGTTGGGTCATGGTGGTAAGAGTTTAGCAGTTATGTTGTAGCGAGGCAAGGTGTGTTTGTAAGTGCTTGTTTTTGGCGATTGAAAATTGTTGTAAGTGCTTATTTTACGTTGTTGGAATTGATGTAAGTGCTTATTTTCGCGTAACGATTATAACGATTAGGTAAGATGGGTAAGAAAAAAGTGTGAAATTTGGCGAAATTTGGATGAATTCCGACGAAAAGTGATGTGGTTTGTACTATGTTTTGATAAAAAGTGAATGAGGGGAGAGCAGAGGGGGCGGGGGGAAGGGGCAGACGGTCAGATTTGAGATTTGAGAAGGCAGAGGGCGGAGTTGGAAGGTCGGGGGGCGAGGTGAGCTGGGGTCAGGGGTCAGGGATCGGGGGAGGAAAGATGAAGAAGTGGTCGGTGGCGAGAAGAGTAGAACGCGGATCTGATGGATTGTCGCGGATCAGGTTGAAAAATAGGGACATGAAACAGGAGGAAGGCAACAGGCACGAGGCACGAGGGGGGGAAGAAAAAAGGAGAAGGGAAAGAATAGTATCCGCAGATTAACGCGAATAGACGCAGATTTGAGATTAGGTTTTAAGAATAGATGGCGGGTATGGATGGCACATTTTAGAGCCTATTCTAATAACCCCTGAATGGCCGATATAATCAGAGGCAACGATGCCTTTGAAAGGATTCAGGGATGAAAAAACAGAAAACAAAAAATAGATACCAGGATTTCAGACAAATTATGGGAAAAGATCGAGCCGTTGATACCCAAGCATCTGAATACTCATCGCTTCGTCGAGTACTGACTCGATGGGAAAAGAAACCTGAAAATTATTTGTCTCTGCTTCATTTTGTTTGTGCCATAATTACGTTTCGTTGTCCAGGGTTATCAGGATAGGCTCTAAGCAACCACAAATTTCCAGTAACCAAACCAGTTGCTCATCACGATATCCAAGACCATGTTCGTTATTTATCCTTTATTTGTTCTTCATTGGGAGCATACCGGTATTATAATTATATCAATCTCGTTTGATTCCCACGTATATTGCTTGGTATAAAAAGATTTGGCATTCGGTGGATACAATAAAATAGGACTCCGATAAAAAGTTACTTTTGTGCGGTGCTGGCCAATCGTTGCAAATTCATCACTTGCATCAATAGCAACCGACAAAGATTCTCCCGGAAGCAAAATGATCCAACCGTCAATTGCATTAGGACTTATACAAGACGGCAAATGCGTAATCTCCTTTTTTCCCTTGTCAAAAACCATGCTTTTCTTTTCAAACCTAAAAAAATCTTTTTCAGGATCAAAGTAATTCATCAATTTAATAGGGAAAGAACCATTATTCTGCAACTGGACACTGACCATAATGGGATCGCCAAGATAGTAAATTTTTGATAACGGTTCCAAAATAATATCAAGAGGATATTCATCTTTATTAACAACTTCAAATTTGGCAGTGTTGATTTCGGGAAGATCCGGTAATTCCCATGATGCTGTAAGAATGTAACTACCTGTTGGAATCGCAACATCTCCTTCTTTGTTTTTTTTGAACATGATCTTGGCCAGTTCTATTTCGAATGCACATTTGGGCCGAAGTGGAATATCTCGTTTATACAAGAACTCGAACCCCTTTTCTACAAAAGACATCGAATATTGTAGTTTATCAAGCCCTTCTATGTTTAACAAAATATTTTCTTTTCCACACCTAGATACAAACTGGAGTTCATTCGTTGTATTTATAATACGAAGTCTGCAACTGATCGAATTTGCTTGGGAGCTGATTTTCTTGTCAACTAATAATTCATAAGTAATCGGAGACTGCGTATTATCCGATTTGCCAGCACCCGACACTTCCCATACATACCCAAATAGTGAAACGACCAACATTAACACAATTGAATTTTGTTGCCACATAATATCAACCTGCTTTCTATGCTAAATATTATAAGAAAATATAGTTTTTAAAAGGAATAACCTGTATTCTACCAACTGTACTGGTTCAGCGTGAATTGGACAAACGCGTTTAATTGTTTACACCTAATTTTATCTGATTTGCCTTTGGCAAATCAAGGTTTTTTAAGGCATGGGAAAGCTTGGAATTGTCTTTTGTGATTGAGATAATGGGATGGTGGAGACAAGGCCACCACCCCCACGACAACTCGTCGCCGTAAACTGGTTATCCCTGGCAGGTTGTACCTCTACAGAGCCTACTTCCGTTTGGCCAGCCGATACTATTCTTGTCGATGGTTCAATTACTGAGATAGGCACCTTTTCCACCAGGTGTTGGCGTAAAATCTGAACTTTCTGTTGGGCCGAGAATTTCCTACGGTCGGTCTTCATAGACATCTCCTTTCGCAAATCATAAAGATTGACGCAGGCGTCAATCTTACCTATCTTTAACATCAAAACTTGTCAAAAGTGGGTACAAAGTAGGTGCAAACATAGTACAAAGTAGGTACAAACATAGTGCAAACATGGTACAAACCGCATCACTTTTCATCAGAATTCATCCAAATTTCGCCGAATTTCGCACTTTTTTCTTACCTATCTTACCTAATCGTTATAATCGTTACGCAAAAATAAGCACTTACATCAATTCCAACAACGAAAAATAAGGAGTTACGTTCATTTCCGCCGAACGGGAAATAAGCACTTACAGCAATTTCCTGCTACGTAAAATAAGGAGTTACATCAATTCCAGCCGCCAAAAACAAGGACTTATGACAAATCCTCGGCACCTTTGAGTTTCACGGCAAAGTCAACACCGCCCGGCAGTTCGTGATCGACCAAATCCAACCGCCCAGGCCATAGCCGATATAAAACTTGCTAAATTTAAACTCTAGCTTATATTTATAGTGATTGTAAATAAAGACTTATGAAACGCATAGTTACATTATTCGTATTGTTTTGTTGCTGGTTTGTCCCGCAGACGTTTGCCGTTGAGGCCGGCGAGCCCGCCGGCCGTATCCTCCGACTGCTCAACAAACCTGATAACCGTAAGTCACAGTTTTCCATACACTTATGCGATCCTTCTACCGGTGAGACATTTTTTTCTCATCACTGCCAAGTGCCTCTGATCCCGGCCAGCAATATCAAGCTTATCACCTCGGCGGCGGCGTTGGATCGACTGGGAGCGGATTTTGTCTATGAGACGACATTTGGTCTTTGGGATGGTAATCTGGTTGTGATTGCCGGAGGTGATCCGCTGACCGGTGATCCGAAGGTGGCCGAGCGGCTGGGCAAGGACATTAACTTTATATTTGACAAGGTATTAGAACAACTTCATCAACGAAATATAACCGCCGTCAAAGGCGATCTGGTTATCGATGATACGATTTTTGATGATGTGCGTTTTCATCCGTCCTGGCCGACGGAACAGGCTGATAAGTGGTACGCCGCTGAGGTTTCCGGTCTGAATTTCAATGACAATTGTGTGGACATTTATTTTACTCCGGCTGTAAGGTCTGGTTTGTCAAGTAGTTACAAACTTGTGCCTAATACCAAATATCTCGAAATTACCAATAAATGCAAGACTGTTTCCAAAGGTACAAACGAGGTTGGGGCGATCAGGAGTCCCGGTGGCAACGATGTCACACTGATAGGCGAATGCCGATCGCGTCTGATCAAGCCGATTAACGTAACTGTTGACAGGCCAAGCGTTTACTTTGGTTTTGTCCTGGCTGAATATTTGCTCGATCATGGCGTTTCGATCGAGGGCAAACTTATTGTTAAAGATTTGCAAATCAAGGAGTTAGGCTCGCGAGTGGACTCTTTGCCAAAGGATTTTGACAAGCTGTTCGTATATCGCACTCCTATCAAGGATGTACTGATCGAATGTAATCAACGTAGTCTGAATCTGGCGGCTGAATGCCTTTTCAAGACGCTTGGCGCGTATCATAAGTCTGGTAATGGCAGAATGTTACAGCAGGGTTCGTGGGAGACGGGCAGGGTGGCGGTGGAGGCGTTTTTGCAGAAGGTGGGTGTTCCCAAAGGTCAGTATGTGATTGATGACGGTGCGGGTCTGAGTCACCGCAACCGTCTGTCGGCAAGATGTGTAACTAGTGTGTTATCATATATTTACAAGCACGATGGTTTTGATATTTACCGTGATTCGCTGGCGACGGGGTCGGTTGGGACGCTGGCGAAAAAGGAGAGGTTTAATGGGGAGAAATATCGCGACCGCGTCTTTGCCAAGACCGGTTATGTCGATGGTGTACGAACGTTAAGTGGTTACTGTAAAACGAGTTCTGGCAATTGGCTGGCCTTTTCGATTTTGACTAACAGTCCGCCTGCTACGTGGGGTACAATCGATCAGATCGTAAAAGAGATGATCGAGTAGCGGTTATTGTAACTCCTTATTTTTGGTGGTTGGGAATTGTTGTAACTCTTTATTTTTCGTTAGTGGAAATGCGCATAAGTGCTTATTTTACGTTGCTGGAATTGATGTAAGTGCTTATTTTTGCGTAACG
>CAZICK010000030.1:0-41369 GCA_964537505.1 uncultured Pirellulales bacterium | reverse complement strand
TGCGCAGGACAAAATTAAAATGACCGAACCCCAAGCGAATTGCGACACAGCCTGTGCGCAGGAGTGAGATTTGTGAATGAAGGAGACTATATTATGTTTACTGGACAGAAGAAAAAAAGCGGCGGCTTAAAAGGAAGAGGTTTATCGCGGCGTGATTTTTTGAAGTCGGCGGCGGTCGGTTCTGGAGCCATGATGGCGATACCCTGTATTGTGCCGTCCCGGGTGCTCGGAGCGGATGCGCCCAGTAACGTAATCACTATGGGATGCATCGGGACGGGACGTATGGGGCGGGGAGATATAATGGATGTCCTGGGATTTAAGGAAGTCCAGATCGTTGCTGTGTGCGATGTGGATTCCAAGCGAGCCGAAGATGCCAAGATCCTGGTGGAAAAAGGATACAGCGATATGATAGCTTTCGGAAAATATAAAGGCTGTTCGACATACGGCGATTTTCGGGAAGTGATCGGACGTGAGGATATTGACGCGGTGATGATCGTTACGCCGGACCACTGGCATGCGCTTCCGGCGATCGCGGCGGCTAAAGCGGGTAAGGATATTTTTCTTCAAAAGCCGCTGAGTTTGACGATCCCGGAGGGCCGTGTGCTGGCCGATACAGTTAAACGTTATGGCAATGTTTTTCTGGTGGGCAGTCAGCAGCGGAGCGATTCGAGGTTTCGGCTTGGCTGTGAACTGGTGCGCAACGGCAGGATCGGCGAGTTGCATACGGTGAAAGTGGGTTTTGATACCGACCCGGCCTGTGAACCACAACCGGTTATGCCTGTTCCGAAGAATCTGAATTACGATATGTGGCTTGGACCTGCGCCCTGGGCGGAATACACGGAAAATCGGGTACACCCCGACAATGACTATGGCCGACCCGGCTGGCTTCGGATCAGCGATTATGGCGCAGGAATGATTACCGGGTGGGGTTCACATCATATAGATATCGCACACTGGGGCATGGGAACGGATCGCAGCGGTCCGGTCCAGATCGAAGGCACAGCAGAATATCCGCAGGATGGATTGTGGGATGTTCATGGCGACTTTTATATCGAATATAAGTACGCCAACGGCGTTAAGCTCATCTGCGCAGATAACAAGGTAAACAAACAGGGAGTTGTATTCGAAGGTACGGAAGGTTGGGTTTATGTAGAGCGAGGGCATATCGAGACCAATCCGAAATCGCTGCTAAGCTCTAAGATCAGGTCGGAGGAGATTCACCTTTATAAGAGCACCAATCACAAAGCAAACTTTGTCGAATGCATAAAATCGCGAGCGGAAACGGTCGCTCCGGCGGAAGTGGCACATCGCTCATGCAGCGCCTGTGTGCTGGGGGATATAGCTATGCGTTTGGGCCGTAAATTAAGGTGGGATCCGGAAAAAGAGCAGTTTATCGGGGATTCGGAAGCGAATAAGATGGTTTCCCGGCCGATGAGAAGCCCATGGAGTTTATAACCTAAGTTTATAAGTAGTGAGGTAGAAACAGAAAATGAAAAGACATTTAATCAGATCATTAATCAGTGTATCGGTATTAGTATTGCTCAGCACGGGTTTTGCCGGCGCAAAGGAAAGTAAAGAATGGCAGTCGCTTTTTGACGGTAATAGTCTGTCCGGCTGGGTACAGCGAGGCGGCGAGGCCAAGTACCATGTAGAAGACGGTGTGATTGTCGGTACGACGGTTCCAAATACCAGAAATAGTTTTCTGTGCACAGAAAAGAACTATGGTAATTTTATTCTGGAGCTGGAATTCAAGGTTGATCCCAGTTTGAATTCTGGAGTTCAGATTCGCAGTAACAGCATCGAAAGCTACCGGAATGGTGTGGTGCACGGCTATCAGGTGGAGATCGATCCGTCCGACCGTGCATGGAGCGCCGGCATCTATGATGAGTCTCGTCGCGGCTGGCTTAACGATCTGCGTGATAACGAGCCTGCTTGCAAGGCATTCAAACAAAACGAATGGAACCACCTGCGCATTGAGGCTATCGATAACTCAATCAAGACGTGGCTCAACGGCGTCGCGGCGGCCGATCTGAAGGATTCTATGACGGCTACCGGCTTTATCGGTCTGCAAGTACATTCGTCCAAAAGTGACAAGCCACTGCAGATACGATGGCGCAACATCCGCATCCAGGACCTGGACCGCAAAGTGGTGGCGGCAAAGATTGTCGATGATCAGGTGGTTGTCAGCGTTGATGATGAGGTTTTTACCTGCTATAAGTTTGCTTCGTCCCTGAAGAAGCCTTACTTCTGGCCGGTGAACGGTCCTTTGTCGGGCAAAACCGTAACGGTCGAATCGACGGAGCCTTATCCGCATCACAATTCCCTGTTCTTCGGCTGCGACCGGGTTAACGACGGCAATTACTGGCAGGATACCAACCAGCAAGGTCAGATAATTTCCCAGGGCCCCAAGATCACCGTCGCTTCCGGTGAGAGTGTGGTTTTCACCGATGAATGTTTGTGGAAGCAGCCCGATAAGGAACCGGTGATACGTGATCGCAGAGTGGTTACTGTTACGGCACCGAGTGATACACTGCGATTTATTGATTTCGAGATAACGCTTGAGCCGCTCGTGGATATACGCATTGGCAAGACCAACCATTCTTTGTTTTCCGCACGGGTTATGCCTGAGCTAAGCGTCAGTGCCGGCGGTACCCTGGTTAACGCCCAAGGTGACAAAGCAGAAAAAGGAACCTTCGGCATCAACTCTCCGTGGTGTGATTACTTCGGCAAGCGAGGCGAAATCGTCGAAGGGATTGCTATCTTAGAGCATCCGGGCAACCGGTGGTATCCGTCAAAATGGTTTACGCGTGATTATGGTTTCTTTTCTCCGACGCCGATGTGGTGGCCGGAAAACGACAGTCATATCGATCTGGCTAAGGGCGAAGCTGTTACCCTTCAATATCGGGTAGTCGTGCACGGCGAAGACGCCAAGGCCGCGGGGATAGCAGAGCTATTTCAACAGTATTACCGCAAAGGCATGAAAATTTCGGATGAACAACTGGATGAACTATGCGCGGGAATCAGGGCGTATAAGTTCGGTCAAAGCCGTAAATGCCTGACCGCAATCTCGAAGATGGTTACCGATACTTATGAGCGTCCTGAACTGAGAGAAAAAATCGCTGATAAACTGTCGCAGATCCTGGAGATGGAAGTCTCTTTCGTCGGCAAGCAATTTGTCTGTCAACAACTGTCGCTGATCGGCACGGCAAAACATGTACCTGTCCTGGCTGGATTGCTTGGAGATGAACAAACCGCTGTTATTGCCTGTTACGGTCTGGAGCGGATATCGGGGCCTGAGGCGAATGAGGCCCTGCTGGCGGCGTTGGCCAAGACCAGCGGCCGAGCAAAGATCGGTATTATTCATTCGCTCGGCGAACGAGGTGATAACACATCGGTAGAGGCTCTTTCAGAGTTGGTTTATGATTCGGACGAATCGGTGGCGGCGGCAGCGATGGAATCGCTGGGCAAAATCGCCAACGTGGAGGCAATCCAAACATTGAAAGAGGCAAAAGATAAACTGCAGGGGAAACAACGACTGGTCGCCCTGGATGCGTATCTTAACTGCGCAGCTAATGGTCGGCGCAATCAGGCGATTTCGATTTGCCGGGAGATTTTTGACTCGCAGGAGACTCCCCCATTTATCAGGGCCGCCGGTCTGAGACGATTGCTGGAATTGGCCGATAAAGAGGCCAGTGAACTTATAAAGGAAGGATTGGCCAGCGAGCATGAGGAAATCCAAGGTGTGGCTATCGAATTTGCCTGCAAAAGCCCAGACCCGGATATTGTAAAAACAGCGGCGGCCAAGTTTGAAAATTTTTCCACAGGCGGCCAAGTACAGTTTTTGTCGATTTTGTCCCAGCGTGACTATCCAAACGTTTCAAAACTGGTTATCGGTTTGACAAAAAGCATGAATACGGAAGTTCGCATAGCAGCGATAAAAACACTGGGTCGGATAGGCGATGAATCGCTGGTTATGCTGCTGGCCGAACTGGCGGCTGATACCAAAAGGGCGACCAATCAGGCGGCACGTGAAAGTCTCGCTAGTCTAAAAAACGCCGATAGCGCAATTGTCAACGCCCTGGACGGCGCCGATGTGAAGGTCAAATGCGAACTGATAAGAAGTATCGCCCAACGAGAGATATACTCTGCGACCGAAACCTTACTAAAATATGCGGGTCTGGCAGAAACAGAGATTCGGCGTGAATCGGTCAAGGCTTTGGAAGCAATTGGGGACGAATCGATACTGGGTGAACTTGCAGAGTTGCTGGTGAACGCAAAAAACAATAGGGAGTATGCAGAAGTTGAAAGGACGATATTAGCGGTACTGCGGAAAGCTTCGAAGATGGGAGAGGCGATCACGTTACTGCTGGAAAAATACGAATCTACCGTGAAGCCATCTATCCGATGTTCGCTACTGAGGGTTCTTAGCGAGACTCGGGACTCCACGATATTGCCTGTTTTGCAAAAAGCCATGAAGGACAGCGATCTTGAGATTCGCAAAACCGCCATTAAATCGCTTGGTCGATGGCCCAACACAGAACCGATCGAAGATTTGCTTTGGGCAGTTCAAAACGATATGAATAACGCTAATCGGATATTAGCTCTCGATGGTTATATTACGATGGCGGCGATGCCGTCGTCGCGATCCGCCCAAGAGACGGTCGGGATGCTCAGTAAAGCGATGTCCCTGGCACAACAGCCCAGGGAGAAAAAGATGGTTTTGGCTGTTTTGCCGCGATTTCCGTGCCAACAGGCGATAGAACTTGCCGAGACCTGCCTGCAAGACACGGAGTTGAAAACCGAAGCGGACATTGCTATCGAAAAGATCAAGGCGAACCAGGGTAAGGAATAAGGCAATAGGCAATAGTTACAAGGAAATATTTCGACAGGAAGGGATTTTCGATGGATAAGAAGACCGTGCGGGCGGGTATTGTGGGAGCAGGTTTTTCGGCGTCTTTTCACTTTGAAGCGATAAAAAAAGTATATGGGACCAACGTCGAGATAAAAGGAGTTTATTCCCTGGCCGGCGCAGAAGAATACGGCAAAAAGCGGGGCATAAAGGTTTATAGCTCCCTGGAATCGCTGCTCGACGAGGTGGATGTGATACACGTGTGCGTCACCGCTGATTCGCATGAGTCGGTAGCGATAGCGGCACTGGAACGGGATAAGTTTGCCATAGTGGAAAAACCGCTGACCGGTTATTTTGGCGATGGTTCAGAAGATTTCAACGGGGATACTTTTGCCAAACAGGACGCCCTGGACTATGCGCTGGCAAGCGTCCGGCGGATGCTCAAGGCGGAAAGCAAAAGCAAAGCTAAAATTCTTTACGCTGAGAACTGGGTGTATGCTCCGTCGATCCAAAAGGAACGCGAGATACTTGAAAAGACCGGCGCCCAGATTATCTGGATGCACGGCGAGGAATCGCACAGCGGCTCACATGCCAAGACATACGCTTACTGGAGATATTCCGGCGGCGGCACAATGATCGGTAAAGGCTGCCATCCGCTGACCGCGGCGTTTTATCTGAAGCGTGTGGAAGGCAATACCCGCAACGGCAAACCAATTCGTCCTCAAGCAGTATCGGCCCGCACTCATGCTATCACCAGATTGGAAGGCTTCCGGGATGAAGGACACATTCGCGCGGACTATTATGACATTGACGATTTTGCTTTGATGCACATCGTTTTCGAAGATGGAACTGTTGCTGACATTTTTGCCTCTGATATTACGTTGGGCGGTATTCACAACTGGATTGAAATCTGCACCAATAATCATAAGACTATCTGCAATATCAATCCGAACACGGCAATGCAGACCTACAACGCCGTCGAAGCCAATTTCAAGGACATTTACGTAGTGGAAAAGATCGGCACGAAACAGGGCTGGACCCCCCCATCGCCGGATGAAGACTGGTTTACCGGTTATCCACAGGAGATTGAGGCGTTCTACCGGACCGCCGCTTACGGTGAGCGAGTGGAAAGCAGCAGCAGCCTGGCGGCTGATTGTATTTCGACAATTTACAGCGCTTATGTTTCCGCCGAGCAAAAAGGCACCGAAGTTGCCATTAAGGTTTTTTGAGCAATAAACCGCGCAGTGCGATTGCGTACTTTTTCTTGTGTGTTGCTTATACGCAAAGTTAGATGATACTCAAAACAGGAGCACATAAATGGCTGATAACCAAAAGACCGAACCAAAGATGTCAATGAACCCGCGTATCGAGAAAGATCGACAGTTGATACTTTCGGCTAAAGAAAAAGGCCGATTGGCGACAACTGGAGCGTACCTCAGGCTGTCCGGGCCTGGTTGGCTGCAAAGTGCGATCACACTGGGAGGCGGTTCACTATCTTCGAGTCTATATCTGGGGGTGCTGGTTGGATTCACTTTTATGTGGCTTCAGCCGTTGGCGATGATATTGGGTGTGGTTATGCTCAGCGCTATTGCGTATGTGTCCTTATCGACGGGTCAGCGACCGTTTCGGGCGATCAACGAGCACGTCAACCCGGTCTTGGGCTGGGGCTGGTTGATCGCATCGATGATGGCCAACCTGGTATGGTCCATGCCGCAATTCGCCCTGGGGACCGCGGCCATGCAACAGAATCTTTTTAGTAACACAATCGGCGTCGAGGTCATGGGCGACCCGTGGGGCAAAATCATTGCCGGCTGCATCCTCCTGGCCATTTCTATTACCATTGTGATGTTATACAGCATCAGCGGGTGGGGTGTGAAAGTATTCGAAATAATCGTAAAGTGCATGGTAGGGATGATCGTGTTTTGTTTCTTCGGCGTGGTATTCAAGTTGTCCCTCAAAGGAGCCCTGGATTGGGGCGCGATTTTCCATGGTCTTATACCTAATTTTGGTTTGGTCTCCCGGCCGGCGGATACGCTTATGCCGTTTATTCAAGCGGTCGATGCCAAATTTCAGGACTTTTGGACTACGCTGATTGTCTCTCAGCAGCGTGACGTGATGATCAGCGCCGCGGCGACAGCGGTCGGCATCAACATGACATTCCTGCTGCCCTATTCGATGCTGCGTAAAGGCTGGGACAAAACATTCCGCGGGCTGGCGATCTTCGATCTTTCGACCGGTTTATTTATACCGTACATTTTGACTACCGGCTGCGTGGTCATTGCCGCCGCCTCTCAGTTCCACGCTGTACCCAGCACGGGATTTCTTGGTGAACTGGACGCGCAGGGTCAGCCCATCAAGCTGGCGGCGAACCTGGTCGCATCGTACAATGATTTGATGGAACAACGTTTGAAATACGAGGTCGGCGCCGAGGTTTTTGGGAGTTTGTCTGCCGATGAAAAGAAGCAACAAATAGCAGCCTTGGAAGAATCGCTGTCACAGTCCGAGAAGGAAATGGCTGCCATGGTGGTCAAACGTGACGCCTTCAACCTGGCCAACTCATTGGTTCCGCTTGTCGGTGAAAGTTCGCGATACTTTTTCGGTATCGGCGTAACAGGTATGGCCTTGGGCGCCATAACAATGTTGATGCTGATTAACGGACTTGTCGTTTGCGAGATGTTTAATCTGCCGCCCAAGGGTTGGCCGCAGCGGCTCGGCTGTCTGATGGTCTCGGTGGGTGTACTGGGACCGTTCTTCTGGAACGACGCCAAGCTATGGCTGGCCATGCCGACATCGGTGTTTGCAATGGTACTTCTGCCCATCGCCTATATCAGCTTCTATATGCTCATGAACCAGAAAAGTCTGCTGGGCGATAACCTGCCTCGTGGCGGCAAACGCGTTGCCTGGAACACCATGATGGCCCTGGCCGTCGTGGGCACGGCCTTTTTGAGTATATACGACATCCTGACTCGTGGAGCGGTGCTCAGACAAGCCGGCATAGTGGTACTCATCGCGTTTACTTCGTTGGCTGTGATCGTGCACTTCGCTCGTCGCAAAGGCAAGAAAGCATGACCGGCGAACAATGGAAAAGACTCATAAGCGTAATCAACGGCGAACTGATCGAGCCGTTGCCGATGGGATTTATCATCGACAGTCCCTGGCTACCTGGCTGGGTGGGAATTTCGGTCATGGACTATTTTTCCAGTGAGCAGTTGTGGCTGGAGGCGAACCTCAAAGCCATTCGCCGTTTTCCAGATGTGATGTTTTTGCCGGGCTTTTGGTCGGAGTTCGGCATGTGCACCGAACCGAGCGCGTTCGGATCGAAATGCATTTGGCCGGAAAACGACCTGCCCTATGCCGAGAAAATCATTACCGACATCCGTCAGGTACATTCCCTTCTAAAGCCCAACCCGGCTAAGGACGGCCTGGGGCCATTTGTTCTCAAGCGTTTGAAGCATTGCCAAACACAAATCGAAGATGCCGGCCACGCGATCAAGTTTGCCGTCTCCCGCGGCCCGTTGAACATAGCGGCGTTTCTAATGGGTACGACAGAATTTCTCATGGCCATCCGCACTGACCCTGACGAAAGCGACAAGCTGCTGAAAATTGTCACGGATTTCATTATCGACTGGCTCGAACTCCAGGCGGAAATATTTGATTCTATCGACGGCATATTAATTTTGGATGACATTGTAGGTTTTTGTGGCGACAGCGATTTCCGGAAAACCGCTATGGGCTGCCTGGAACGTATTTTTCAGTCATTGGATGTCAGCGTAAAATTTTTCCACAATGACGCTGAGGGGCTGGTATGTGCGCCATATTTACCGCAAATGGGCGTAAACCTGTTCAATTTCAGTTTTCTTCACTCGCTGGCCGAGATGAAAGATCGTACTGGTAACACGGTTACTCTGCTTGGAAACATTCCTCCACGCGATGTTCTGGCGGCTGGTACGTCCGAGGAAATACACATCAGCGTAAAAACAGCACTCGAAACGGTAACCGATAAATCTCGGATTATCGTTTCCTGCGGCGGCGGTATGCCGCCGGAAGTTTCAACCGAAAATATCGAAGCCTTTGTATCAGCAATAAAAACCCGATAAAACTTTTAATACAAATGCACAAGAAGAATATACAAATAACACCCCTGTCCGACCTCAACTGTCTCATTTCGGTTGTCTGCCTTATATTTATCTTTGCGGTGGGCAGATTTGGTTGCACGACAGCCATGGGATCGGCCCCAAGTTTCGGCGACTGGCCGACTTACCGGGCCGACATCACTCGTAGCGGAGCAACCGACGAAAAGATATCCGCTGAACTTTTTCTGCAATGGCATGTTTCTACCGGTACTCCCAAGCCCGCCTGGCCGCCACCATCTGAAGAAATGCCCAGGGCACATTCGGATAACGCTTTTTATGTGACTGCCGCCGGCGGCATTGCTTATTTCGGTTCTTCAATCGACAACAAGGTTTATGCCCTCGATATCGCCGAGGGCAAAATCCGCTGGAGTTTCTATACTCAGGGTCCGGTTCGTTTTGCTCCGACTATCTACAACGGCCAAGTCTATTTCGGTTCCGATGACGGTTACGTTTACTGCCTTAATGGAAAAGATGGTTCGCTTATCTGGAAGTACCGCCCCGGCCCCAACGGCGATAAAGCAATCGGTAACGAACGTATGATTTCCGTGTGGCCAATCAGGACATCGGTTCTGGTCGATAAAGGTCAGGTGCTCTTTTGCGCAGGTGTTTTTCCCTTCGAAGGCATTTACGTTTGTGCGGTCAGCGTCGAGAACGGATCGGTTATCTGGAAAAATGATACTATTGGTGATCGGCCACACGATTTGCCCTACGGCGGCATATCGCCACAAGGGTATCTGATTGCTTCCGATGATGTGCTGTATGTTCCATCCGGCCGGGCCATGCCGGCCGCCTTTGATCGAAAAGACGGTAAACTTTTATTTTATGCCCTGCCACCCGGCAAGAGCGGAGGCACCTGGGCCTTACTCGATAACGACAGGATCATCGCCGGCGTCGATGCCTCGGGCAGTCCCCAAAAAGTCGCTTACGACGCTAAAACCGGCAAACGTCAGGGAGATGCGTTCGCCTGGTTTCCCGGAATAGATATGGTCATAACCCAAAACACCTCCTATATTCTGACCAATACCGGAATTTGTGCGATAGACCGAGCCGTGTATGCCCAGGCTACCGAAGCGGCGAGCGAACTCGATAAACTGTCAAAAAAACTTGAGGGGCTGCGCAAAAAGCTTGAGACGACTGACGAGACAACAAAAAAACAGATAAATCAGCAGATTGACGAAATAACTCCCACAATCGACGATCTTGGAGCAAAAACACAGCGTCTGAAAAAATCCTGTGTCCTCTGGAAAAACCCCAGGCGAGAGCTTTATTCATTGGTTCTGGCTGGCGATATTTTGTTTGCCGGCGGTGAAGGAGCGGTCCTCGGCATCGATGCCGGAACAGGTAAAGAACTGTGGAGCCAGGGTGTCGTCGGCAAAGCTGTCGGACTGACTCCAACCGATGGGCGTCTTATCGTCAGTAGCGACAAAGGTCCGGTGTACTGTTTCGGCAAAGGAAAAGTTGCCGCTCCCAAAGAAATAAAAACTATTACCCAAAGACCCTATCCCAACGACGAGCTTACCGAAACTTACCGGACAGCGGCTGAAAGAATCATCGAAATCGGCGGCATTACCAAAGGTTATTGTCTTGTCCTTGACAGCAACATCGGCCGATTGGCTTATGAGTTGGCCCTGAGAAGCGATCTGAAGATCATCGGTCTGGAAAAAGACAGAGAAAAACTCGAGACCGCCCGCGAACACCTTGGGGCTGCCGGCTTGTTGGGATCACGAGTTGTCGTCGAACCCTGGGATATCGAAGATTTGCCGTCATACTTTGCCAACCTCATCGTTTCCGATGATATGCTTTCGTCAGGTCATATAATTATTTCCATGGAACAGAGAAACCATCTCCTGAGACCTTATGGAGGAGTAATTCTCACCTGTTCTCAATCATCTCAGAGCGATTGGGTTTGGGATAAGTTTGTGCGTGGGGAACTCCAGGGAGCCGGTAGCTGGATGGGGCTTTACGCTAATACACAAAATACTGCCTGCTCCGAAGACAAATTGGTCGCCGGACCGTTTGGAGTATTATGGTACGGCCAGCCAGGCCCACAAAGAATGGTCGAACGGCATGGACGAGCCACAGCTCCCCTATCGATAAACGGGCGACTGTTCGTCCAGGGCGGGGATGTTATCATGGCATACGATGCATATAACGGCGCTTTCCTGTGGGACAGGGATATTCCCGGGGCCGTTCGTACTCGAGCTGATGTTGACGGTGGGAACATCATCGCGACCGAAAACGCTTTGTATGTTGCAACGGGAGAAAAATGCTACCGCCTTGACCAGGCCACCGGTGAGACTGTTCAAACATATAAATTGCCTGCATCCACTGACGACTCTACACGCCGTTGGGGGTACGTGGGCTGTTCCGGCAATACTTTGATCGCCACAGCCGCTTTTCCACTCGAACAAGAATACGCGGCAACCTGGAAAGACTTCGCTTCCACCGGTCGTTGGAAAGAACTCGATGAGATGCCAGAGCAAACCCGGCGCATGATCGAAAACGATCAAGAGAAAATGAGTACTTATGAAAGATATAAAAACGCATATCCCACTCCCAGTGAAAACGCTTTAAGAGATTTCCAACGTTCGGGAGCTCATTGGCGTGTAATCGATGACTTTCCATCCTGGGGCAGTCAGCGAACTCCCAAAGGAGCTTTGACCAATCGGCTTATGGACGGAGACAGTGTCTTTGCCGTCGATACCGAAACAGGCCGACAGCTTTGGCGCTACGACGGCCCAAGAATCCCTAATATATCAGTAACCATAGCCGATGGCAGAGTCTTTTTTGTGGAAAGCAAAGTATCCACCCAACACAGAAACGACGCCCTGGCCTATAAGAAGGATTTGCTCGAAAAGGATGTTTACATCGAGACCGAACAAGAAGAAGCTGTGCTTGCCGGCAAGGATGCCGATGTGAGGTTGGTTGTCGCCCTGGATATTGCCACTGGTGAACCTATTTGGAAGAAACCGCTCGATTTGACAGGCTGCGGCGGCGATAAAATGGGTACGGCCTACAAGGATGGAATAGTGTTGTTTTTCGGCAATTTCAGCAATCACGATACCGAGTTTTTCAAAAAAGGTGAGCTTTCCTGGCGGCGTATAACGGCCGTCTCGGGGCAAACCGGTGAAGTTATCTGGTCAAAGCCGTTAAACTATCTTCGCCGTCCGTTGATCATAGGAGATAAGGTAATCATTGAGCCGCGTGCCTGTGAGCTGCGCACCGGTGAGATTGTCAAACGCGTTCATCCCATAACCGGCCAGCCGACAGAATGGGAATTCCTCCGACCCGGTCATTGCTGCAGTATCACCTCCGCCTCGGCCAGCACTCTGTTTTATCGTTCGTATTTTAGCGCCATATACGACTTTGCCAATGATAAAGGAATCAGTCTTTTTGGCGGTATCCGGCCCGGCTGCTGGCTCAACATGATATCCGCCAATGGCCTGATGCTTATGCCCGAGGCCAGTTCCGGTTGTACGTGCTCTTTTCCTCTGCGTTGTTCGCTGGCACTTGCACCAAAGCCCAAAAAAGTCACCGATAACTGGACCGTATTTGTCACGCACGGTGATATGACCCCAGCCAAGCATTTTGCTATCAACTTCGGCGCTCCAGGCGACATGAAAGATGCTCAGGATACGCTGTGGTTTGGCTATCCTCGTCCAAAAACTGTTTCAAACATCGGTTATGGCTCATACGAAGTGAAGTTCTCTTTGAAGGAAGAGCTAATTGATGGTATGGGTTCCTTCTGTAAAGACTTCAATGGTGTACAAATCGAAGGATCCGACAAGCCCTGGCTGTTCACTTGCGGTTATCGGGGATTGCGGCGTTGCGAACTGCCGCTGATTGACCCGACCAAGGGCCAAAAACCAGCCACCTACACCGTTCGCCTCGGGTTCAACGCCCTGCCGGGAGACAAACCCGGCCAGCGAGTTTTTGATATTGTTCTTCAGGGCAATACCGTATCGAAACAATTTGATATTCTGCGTTCGGCCGGCAAAACCAATAAAGCCGTTGTCCGGGAGTTTGAAAATATCCCGGTGGAAGAGAGCCTGGTCATGGAGTTGGTCCCAAAAGCCAAAAACCCACAACTCGAGCAGGCGCCGATAATTAGCTTCATCGAGGTTATTCGCGAAGCGACACCCCTGAGCCTGGTCGTTGAATAGCGAATTGACAATGCCCCAGGGGAGTTTTGCCAGGGCAGTTGACCTGATCACGACGAAGAGGCTTTGGGCGAGATTTGGCTGATTCGGACATTATCCTCGGTTCTGGAGCCACCGGGGGTTATAATAAGAAAATAGGAAAACTCAATCGTTATGAGTATAATGATTGCTCTCACGGATGTTAACTGAATATTTCCTGTGCGGAATTTTATCTATTTTAGGGCAACAGAAGATGGGAATGTTTGATACTTCCGGCAAGGACGATTCAGATCGGAAGAGAGCGGAAGGTACTCGTGGGAAACTGGAGCGTATGGAGAAGGCGCTGCGGCATGAAGAGGCTGACCGGGTGCCGATCGGTGATTTTTTCTGGGGGAGTTTTATTAAACGGTGGCGAACGGATTTGAATCTGTCCGACGATGCGAATCCTTACTTCTATTACGATCTCGACTGGATTGTAACGGTGCCGAATATGGATCCCTTCATTCGGTCCTTCGAGACGTTGAAAGAAGATGGTGAGGAAGTGGTGGTCAAGACCGGTTTCGGGGCGATTTTGCGCAAGAAGTTCGAAGCTCCTATGCCGGAATTTATTGATTTCGAAACGGATACGATTGAAAAACTCGAGGCATTGGAATTTGACGATCCCGCTGATCGTCGCCGGTATTTCGAAGCAGGTGATAATCAGATTGCCGGTGTTGGGGATGGGTTCGAACGGAATACGCCGGCATGGATCGAAACTGTTAAATCACTATGGGGCGATTTTGCGGTTTTTGGAAGCATAATCGAATGTAACGAATGTCTGACACGTCTGATCGGTCCGGAAAATAATATGCTATGGATTGGGATGTACCCGGAACGTATGGGTAAAGTTATCAATCGAATCGGGCAGTTCTACCTGGATTGCGCCAAGGCGGAGATTGAGGCGGCGGATGGATTGCTCGATGGTTTTGTGATCTGGGGGGATGTGGCTTATAAGAATGATATGTTCTTTTCCCCCGATTATTGGCGTGAATACTTCAAACCGTGGGTGAAAGCTATCGCGGACTACGCTCACTCTAAAGGATTGATGGTAATTTATCACGGCTGCGGGAATGTAAATAAGATACTGGATGATTATATCGAAATCGGTATTGACGCAATGAATCCACTGGAAGCTAAGGCTCAACTGGACGCGGTGGAACTTCGACGCAAGTACGGCCATAAACTTGGCATGTGCGGGAATAGTAATATCCAGGTGTGGGAGACGGGCGATAAGGAGCTGATTCGCCGGGAAGTTATCCGCAAGCTTAACGCGGCTAAAGGAGGCGGCTATATTTTCCAGTCCGATCATTCCGTATCCAGTAGCGTTTCCGGGCATACATACGATTACATAGTTAAATTAGTGCGTGAATATGGCAAGTATCCACTTGACCTGGGTGAGTTTGACATCGAAAATATCGTATAAGGCAGCATAAACCATATAAGGCAGTAACATGATTACAGTAAATCCGGTCATGGGTGTGGGATTACATGGAGTTGGCGCTTTGTTCGCCGCCAGTTGCTACACCCCACAAAAAAAGACCAAACTATGGGCATGGGAAATCTACTGGATCAGCCAGGCTACCTTCGCCTGGCTTATTCTGCCGATTCTGGGCGCGGTGCTGATCGTTCCGGATTATTTCGGACTTCTGGCTGACTGTCAGAGTGAGGTGATGCTCAAGTCGTTCGGATTGGGCGTGGTGTACGGGACCGGCGGGCTGGCGTTCGGTCTGGCCATCCGCCATGTCGGCTTTTCCCTGACTTATTCCATCGCCATCGGCATCTCGGCAATTCTGGGCACGATCCTGCCGTTGTTCTGGACACCCAACGACGGATTCGTCTATAAATTCGACACCCTGTTCAACAGCGGTCCCGGTTTGATTGTGTTCGCCGGTATCGCGCTGGCGGTCTCGGGTATATTTATTTGCGGCTACGCCGGGGTTTTACGCGAGCGCTCGGGTAACTCCTCAGCAGAATCATTTTCGTTCAATCGCGGCGTGCCGCTAGCCATCGTTGCGGGTATTCTTTCGGCGGTGTTCAACTTTGCGCTTTTGGCCGGCGAACCTCTGGCCAAGGCAGCGGTGGAAAATGGCGATACCGAACTGCTGTCCTGGAACGCAATCTATCCGTTCTCTCACGGAGGAGCGTGGCTGACCAACCTGCTCTGGTGCGTGTGGCTGATCAGAAGGAATGGTACCGCCGAGCAGTTTGTCCGCCTGCCGAGCGAAGCCCACGGCGGTCTGCCGATCTATTATCTCATGGCCTTTTTGAGTGGGGCGTTCTGGTATTTCCAGTTCTTCTTCTATGGTATGGGTCACCTGAACCTCGGCGATAAATTCGGTTTCACCAGTTGGGCGATTCACATGTCGCTGCTGATTCTTTTCAGTAATATCTACGGTAAACTTTTCCGCGAATGGGAAGGCTCCAGCGCCGTGCCCCGTAAGGTCGTCCATTACGGCATGCTTGTGATTGTGATCGCGACACTGATTATCACTTACGGCAACTATAAGGGCGAAAAGCAAAGCACGCCTGATGTTGACGATACCGTCAAAAGTCAACAAACGACAGAACAAAACCTGTATTTTGGGAGGCACACTATGAAACGTTACGGTTCGATCATCGGACTGCGAACAGACAAGATCGATGAATATAAGAAGCTCCATGCGGCAGTCTGGCCGGAAGTACTGGATATGATTAAACAGTGCAATATTCAGAATTACTCGATCTATCTGCGTCGGCTGCCGGGCGGCAAATACTATCTGTTCAGTTATTTTGAGTATGTTGGGGAGGATTTCGAGGCGGATATGGCGAAGATGGCGGCTGATTCCGTGACCCAAAAATGGTGGTCCGTATGTAAGCCCTGCCAGGAACCGCTGCCCGACATTACCGAAGGTGAATGGTGGGCGGATATGGAAGAAGTGTTTCACTACGATTGAGTCAACAGTTGAGAAAAATACCAGCTCTCGACTGAGGCATTCGCGCACATCAAGAAGCGAAAGGAACAAAAATGATGAAAAAGACTTTTACAAACGTGTTATGGTCTAGTCTGGTTCTGTTTTCATTACAGACCGTACTGGCGGGACAAGAAGAAGATGTGATAAGGAACCTGGAGGAATATCAGGTTATATGGAACTCGCCGAGCAAAGATTGTTCGGGTTCGATGCCGATCGGTAATGGTGACATCGGCTTGAACGTGTGGATGGAGGAAAACGGGGATCTGTCGTTTTATATTGGCAAGACCGATAGTTGGGGTGACAATGGCCGACTGCTGAAAGTTGGGAAGGTGCGTGTGAGCTTTACACCGACTCCATTGGTTCAGGGCGATTCATTCCGACAGACACTGGCCCTGGAAAACGGCGAGATTGTCATTGAGATCGCCGAGGAATCGGGCGATATAACTGGATTGTCGAAAACGGTGCTGCGTATCTGGGTGGACGCCAATCATCCGGTCATTCATGTATCCGCCAAGAGCCATAAGCCGTTCACCGCTACGGCCCAAATCGAGCTTTGGCGCAACGAGCCTTATGAACTGCCTTCGATTGAAGTCAGCGATGTTCACCTGGATCGTAGTAAACCGGACCAAAAGCACGCGCCGACAATTGTTGAGCCGGATACGATACTCAAGAATCAACCGGATCGCATCGGCTGGTATCATCATAACAAAAAATCAGTGGGGCCGGAACTGACTATGAGGATTCAGGGGCTGAGCGATTATAAAATAGTCGATCCGTTATTGCATCGTACTTTCGGTGGGATCATTAAGTCGAAAAATGGCAGACGAGTTGACGATCTGACATTGACTACAACAAAAGGTACAGAGCAGCGTTTCGATATTTGCGTTTTGACAGTTCATCCGTCATCACCTGCGCAGTGGCTGGAAGCGATGAATACCAAGATCAATGAAGTTGAGAATGTGCCCTTCGAGCAGCGGCGGCAGGAGCACCTTCGCTGGTGGCAGAATTTTTGGAACCGCAGTTGGATCGTGGCCAAGAGCAATAGTCAGGCAGAAGCGACTTCAATAAAGCCGGCCGAGCAGTCGGCTGCAGTTGAGGATGATGCTTTTATTGTGAGCCGTGCTTATACTTTGCAAAGATTTATCGATGCTTGCGCCGGACGCGGCGTCTATCCGATCAAATTTAACGGCTCCATCTTCACCGTTCCCAATGCCGGCAGTCCGGGCGATGCTGACTATCGTCTGTGGGGGCCTGGTTACTGGTGGCAAAATACTCGTCTTCCCTATATCAGCATGTGTATGTCTGGCGATTTCGATTTGATGAGGCCGCTGTTTCGTATGTACGGCGAGGATATATTTGAACTGTCGAAATACCGCACGCGGCACTATTTCGGCCACGAGGGTGTGTATTTTCCGGAATGTATGTATTTCTGGGGTGCGGTGTTTAGCGACACCTACGGTTGGGAGCCTTTTGATGAACGAAAGGACAAACTCCAAACCAGCGGCTGGCATAAGTGGGAATGGGTGTCCGGTCCGGAGCTGGTGTGCTTGATGCTCGATTACTATGAATATACAGAGGATGAGTCATTTCTTCGGGACAGGATTTTACCGGTGGCGAAAGAAGTAATGCTCTTTTTTGAGAAATATTACCAAACAGGGCCCGATGGCAAACTTGTTATGCATCCCTCGCAGGCCGTTGAGACATGGTGGGAATGCACTAACCCGATGCCGGAGGTGGCGGGTTTGCGTGCGATGACCCACCGGGTACTGGAACTGCCTGAGAGGCTCATCACAGACAAAGAGCGGACTTATTGGCAGAGCGCTAATAAGAAACTACCTGATATTCCTACAAGAGAAGAAGAAGGCGTGCGTATGCTGGCCCCCGCGGAGAAATTTGCCCAGAAGATCAATATTGAAAATCCGGAACTTTATGCTGTCTATCCGTTCCGGCAGATCGCTATCGGCAAGCCAAACATCGAACTGGGTATCGAGGCCCTGAAGCATCGCTGGGATAAAGGCAACTTTGGCTGGCGGCAGGATGATATTTTTATGGCTTATCTCGGATTGACCGACCAGGCCCGCGATTATCTTGTTGGTCGTGCGAAAAATAAACACAAAGGCTCTCGTTTTCCTGCTTTTTGGGGGCCTAATTATGACTGGGTACCCGACCAGGATCACGGGAGCGTGCTGATGAAAGCTTTCCAGAGTATGTTAATGCAGACCGACGGCCGCAAGATTTATCTGCTGCCTGCCTGGCCGAGGGACTGGGACGCTGACTTCAAACTCCACGCTCCCTATAAAACTATAATACAAGGCCAAGTCAGAAACGGCGAAGTGAAAGAGTTGGAAGTAACTCCGAAAGCTCGTCTTTCAGATATCGAGGTTACTCGCGGAGCGACGCAATGAGGCAACGTGGCATAAAAGCAATCCGTCACTTGCCGCAATGGGTTATGAGGCATTGGCTAAGAAATTATGATTGAATTGACAATGCGTTTTGGTTACAATCCATCGCCCTGTTGGTAGTGCCACTTAGCCATTCAAATGCCAACGTGTAAGAAAAGACAAGATGACCATAACCGACAACAATCAGAAACTGACGCCTGCCATGCGGCAGTATCGGCACTTCAAGAGCCAATATCCCGAAGCTATACTGTTTTTTCGCATGGGAGATTTCTATGAAACCTTCTATGAGGATGCCAAAGTCTGCTCGAAGGTTCTCGGCATCGCCCTGACCAGCCGCAACAAAAGCGAAAATCCTGTTCCCCTGGCCGGCATTCCCTACCATGCCCTCGACAGCTATCTCAACAAAATGATAAAGGCAGGGTATAAAGTCGCCATCTGTGAACAGATCGAGGACCCGGCTCAGGCCAAAGGCATTGTCAAGCGTGATGTGGTCCGACTGGTCACTCCCGGTACCCTTACCGAAGAAGCACTACTCGACGAAGCGGTTGGTAACTACCTCGCGGCCGTGTGCTTTGGGCGAACTATCGCCAGCCAAAAAACCGCGACCGGCTCCAGTCCGGAACAAGCCGGTCTGGCATGGGTCGATCTATCCACCGGACAGTTTTTCGCCCAACTGCTCGATTCCCGCCATGTGCTCGACGAACTGGTGCGTCTGCGACCCGCGGAGTGCATTGTCAGCGAAGATAGCAATAACAAAAGCTCTCTACCCGAAAAGTTTTCCGAACAACTCAGCGAACTTGTCTCCTGCAATCTCACCCCACGTCCAGGCTGGACATTTGATCCGTATCAGGCCGGCGAGACTCTCAAAAAACACTTCGCCACGTCCGGCCTGGAAGGTTTCGGATTTTCCGAGCTTGACTGCTCCGTTGCCGCAGCCGGCGCGGTTATCGACTATCTCAACGAAACGCAAAAAACCACCATAAGCCATATTGCCAAACTTCGTAAGGTCACCCGCGATCGTTTTTTGCAAATGGACAAAACAACCCTGCGCAGCCTGGAAATCGAACGTACTATCCGTGGCAACGAGACCTCCGGTGCTCTACTGCACAGCATCGATAAAACAAGGACCGCTATGGGCGCCCGTAAGCTCCGCTTATGGCTGATGTTTCCGCTAAACGATCTCGACCACATACAATGCCGCCAGGACGCCATCGCTGAGCTGGTCCAGATGGACAGCGTACGCGACGACCTGCGCAAAGACCTTTGCGATGTTGCTGACATTGAGCGGATCACCGCCCGGATCAGCACCGGGCGGGCTTCACCACGGGATGTGCTGGGCCTGGGCCAAGCACTCCGGCGACTACCCGCAATTAAAAGCCACATGGATCAGTGTAGCTGTGAAATGCTCACCCAGCTTGCCCAACAGTGTGATACTCTCGAACACATCGCCGAGTTGATCGAATCTGCCATCGATCCCAATGCCGGCCTGACATACCGCGATGGCGGTGTAATACGCACCGGTTTCAATGAAGATGTCGATCATCTGCGATCCATTTGCCATCAGGGTCAAACCTGGCTCGGACAATACCAAAAAAAACTCATCGAACAAACCGGCTTTGCCAATCTAAAAGTCGGCTACAACAGGGTCTTCGGTTATTACGTTGAAATTTCCCAATCGTTCCGCGGCCAGGTTCCACCTGATTTTGTCCGTAAGCAAACCATCAAGAATGCCGAACGATATATCACCGACGAACTGAAACGTTACGAAACCGAGGCCCTCACTGCCGAGGGGCGCTGCAAAGAGATGGAAGAAAAACTCTTTCAGGACATCCGCAACCAAATCGCTGCTCAGACTCTGCATCTCCAGCAGGTCGCCGATGCCGTCGCCAAGATCGACATCCTCACCGGCCTGGCCCATCTTGCCCGCCATAACAACTACTGCAGACCGCAAATGCACCTCGATAAAGACATGAAAATAATCGAAGGCCGTCATCCGGTTCTGGATATCAGTCTGGGCAGTCAGTTTGTGCCTAACGACATTACCTTCGATAACAAAGGAAAAACCACGATCATAACAGGTCCCAATATGTCCGGCAAAAGTACTTACATTCGACAGGCGGCTCTGCTGACGATCATGGCCCAGATGGGAAGTTTCATTCCCGCCCAAAGCGCAGATATCGGCCTGGTTGACCGTATCTTCACCCGCATCGGCGCCAGCGACGAGCTGACCCGCGGCCAATCAACCTTTATGGTCGAGATGCTCGAAACCGCCAACATTCTCAATAACGCCACCGACCGTTCGCTGGTCATCCTCGACGAGATCGGCCGGGGAACCAGTACCTACGACGGATTAGCCCTGGCCTGGGCGATCACCGAGCACATTGCCACCAATATCAAATGCCGAACGCTTTTCGCCACCCACTATCACGAAATAACCGAACTCGGCGATCTGCTGGAAAACGTCAACAACCGCAATGTCGCCGTGCGCGAATGGAAGGACGATGTCGTTTTTCTGCACAAGATTGTTGACGGTCGTACCGACAAGAGTTATGGTATTCACGTCGCCAGATTGGCCGGCGTACCCAAAAATGTCCTTTCTCGCAGCCAGGAAATACTTGAGGAGCTGCAGAATAATTTTTCACGCGAGGCACACGTGCCGGAACTGGGCGGTCGCCTCGAAGGCGCCTCGGACAACCAGTTACCCCTGTTCAACAATCTGCCCGCGGACCCCATTTTGGACAAACTCCGCGACATTGATATTAACAACCTGACCCCCATCCAGGCCATCAATCTCATCGAGGAAATCAAAACGGAACTGGAAAATCGTTAGAGAAATCGCAGTCAGGGAGAAGATCGATGAAATCCAAAACACACTTGTTTATTTTCGTAGGCATCATCGCCGGGGCGGCTTTCGGCATATTCTTAAGCAACGCCGGCGACTCTGACGTTCGAGATAATATTTTCGCCGCCCTGGACCTTTTCGGCAAAACTATTTTTATCGGCTTTCTCAAGATGATAGTCGCCCCTCTTATTTTCTTTTCGATACTATCGGCCATCACAAGCCTGGCCCACACGGGCGAGCTGTGGCGGGTTGGCTGGAAAACCCTTTTTCTATCTCATCACCACCTCAATCGCCGTGGCACTGGGCCTGTTCTTCGTGCTGACTATCAGACCCGGCTATTGCGATAACCGCGATGAAATCCGCCGAAACTGGCAGGAACAAAAAGCACAACTCCAGACCGAATACAGCTCACAAGAAGAAGCAATCAAAGAAGCTCAAGACCAAACATCATTCGCCATCATTAAAAAGAACATGGAGGGAATTATTGTAAATCCTTTCAAAGCTCTTACCGAATCTCAGTCTTTGGGCATAATCTTTTTTGCCATTCTCCTGGGTGTCGCCCTTATTGTTGTCGGCCCGGCCAGCAGACGAGTCGTACCGGTCATTTACGGTCTCAACGCAGCCATTATGAAGATCACCGGGTGGATCATGGCCGGTTCACCTTTCTTCATATTCTGTCTGGTCGCTTCGCTGGTAGGCGGTTTCGGCCCCGGTATTTTCGTAACCCTTATGTGGTATGTTATAACCGTTCTAATTGGAATTGCGGCACACATCGTTGTTCTGCTGGGCATCTGTTATTTCGTCGGCAAAGTCCCGCCCCATCGTTTTCTCGCAGGTATTCGCGAAGCCTGGATGGTCGCCTTTGCTACCCGCTCCAGCGCCGCCACCCTGCCAGTCACGCTCAATTGTGTTCAGAACAAACTGAACGTCTCGCCCAAAGCCGCCGAATTCGTCCTGCCGCTGGGGGCCACAATGAATATGGACGGAACAGCTCTATATGAAGGAGTTGCCGTTATTTTTCTCATACAGCTATTCGGCGGAATGCCCGGCGCCGAAATCACACTCAGTCCCGTCATCACCATTGTAATTTTCCTTACCGCCGTTCTCGCCTCCATCGGAGCCGCCGCGGTACCGGACGCCGGGCTGATCACTATGGTCCTGGTCGCAAACGCTGTGGGCCTGTCTATCGAATATATTCCGCTTATTTTCGCTGTTGATGCCTTTCTTGATATGTTCCGAACCTCAACAAACGTACTGGGCGACTCGGTCGGGGGCAATTGTCATAAACAAACTCGAAAAATTCGTCGTCGAACCGGAATTCTAGCCGGACTATACTCAATGGGTATATCCCTCATTTTCCTCAGGCTTACCTGTCGCCATCGGCGGCCCTGTCGTTTGTATTGCGCAACCGACGCATAATATGCCAGTAAGCCCCACGGTCACCGGCGGCAATGGCGTCGATCAGAACTTTGTTATCGTTATAGTTGTGATCGGTACCGGTGGTGGTTTCGTCCTCTGGTTCAAAAAAACGCTTATCACCCCCAATGAGATCGCGTACAACCCGCCCCGGCCGGGTTCCCAGAGCGGGTGAAATATAAAACGTCGGCTTGAAAAAATCGATCGGCCCGTCGTATTTTCGGCAAATACCGGATTCCATATATTTCTGAGCCTTTAGCATTTCCGCAATCGGAGTATTATCATAAATTCGAATCCCCAACGCCGTACCGACACAGTCAGGGTTAATCTGCTTCATAAACTCGATCGTCTCCGTAAGCGTTTCCACCGTTTCCCCCGGCCCACCCAGCAGAAGATCGACCATAACCGCAATGTTGTTTTCGCGACAAAGCCTGACAGCCGCAGCCAGGTCCGCAGGCGTATGTTGATGACCATAAGTTTTCAACATAGACGGGCAGCCGGAATCACCTGTGAAGTTAATCCCCACACAACCGGCCCGACGCATAAGATCGGCCAATTCCGCATCGAACGGCAAAACCGCCAAATACGCATACCACCGCACACGATTCCCTAATGATCGCCGGACAAGCTCACGGCAAACGGCAAGGGCATGATCACGCGGAAGATTGAACTCACCGTCACAAATATGCAGAACATCCACACCCTGCCTCTCCAACCCCTCAATCTCATCGGCAACCTCCGCGGGACAACGTTGGCGTATAACCGTACCTTTAGCCACCGGATCAGCACAATATATGCAGCAACGATTACAGCCGCGTTTGGTCTCCACCCCGATCTGACCGCCAAACTTGAAATAGCTCGCATTATCGATATGGCTGCGCCCCGTCGCAACCGACAGCGGCTCACTCCACGCCGGCCGATTGCAGTGAAGCTGACCGTCACGGAGCCAAATCAAACCTGGCACACGTCCAAAACACCGCCCACCATCCAGTTGTTCCAGCAATGCTATTGTCGCCTGTTCACCATCACCGTGAACGCCGAAATCAGCCCCGGTATATTCAACCAGTCGCCCACCGGCCAGAGAAAATCCCACCCCGCCCAGCACAATAGCTGAATCTGTTAATCCACGTATCGTACGAACAGTTTGGGCCAACTGCTCGACAAACCACTGAGCGCTCGGCCAGAAACAATCATCCGAATTACGAAAAGAAATACCCACCAGTTGCGGCTGATGACTCGAAAAATACTGCTTCAAAGTTACTTCAGGCTCCTCGGCCCAGCACAAATCGACAACATCTACCTTAGTCCCGGCTGATTCAACACTACCGGCTATGTAGTCCAGTCCCAGCGGCGCTATCGGCGGTTGCATTCTATTGGTATTGATTAGAGTAAGCACGGCACATCGCCCTTCAAATATCAATGGTTTTACCTTCAAAAAATAGCCTTGTCAAGTATTGACTTTCATAGCATTGTAAATACAATACTACTGTGAATAAAAACTTATGAGGAGATATTTATAAATGCCTGATGAACAGATTCTTGTCGTCAAACGCAGCGTATTTGACAAACTTGGCGCCTTCCAGGGCGTCAATTTCCAGGTTAATCATTATCTGGAAAAACTATTGTGTAAAGAAGAGTTGGAGTTCGTTCCCCGAGCGGCCGCCGAAAAAAATCCACAACTCAAGCAATTGATACCCTATGTCATCATGGCATACGAGGATTCCTACCTGTGCTACCAAAGGGGCAAAAGGGCCGGCGAACAGCGACTCGTGGAAAAAATCTCCATAGGTATCGGCGGACATATCAATCCAGTCGATGACACCCCTCTTTTTTGCGACGACTTCAGTGACATATACCACAATGCCGTCGCCAGGGAAGTAGCCGAAGAAATCGACATCCAATGCGAATACAACGAAAGAATCGTCGGCCTGCTGAATGACGATTCAAATGAGGTGGGACGCGTACATCTTGGCGTTATCCATTTATGGCAACTTGAAGCACCACTGGTGACAAAACGCGAACAAATGATTTGCAAGCTGGATTTTATGAAAATACCTCAGCTAAACCAAATCAGAAACAAAATGGAAACATGGTCACAACTGTGTCTTGACAATCTTAGCGAACTGGTAAAAAGCCCCGGCGTTCAATTCTCCTGAAGCGTTCGACGTATCCGAGCAGTCGGCACTTTCCCGAAAATCAATTTAAGGTGGGCAACTGGAAACACTCAGAACGATTGCCGATGTTGTATTTTTGACTGGATTTGTCTGCAATGGCTTCCAGCCGGTTAACAAGCAGGTCAATATCGGTATCAAGAAAACTCTCGGCGATCCGTGGGTCAAATTGAGTACCGCTGTAGCGTCTGATCTCAGCCAGGGCCGCGGCTACGGGCAGAGCCTTGCGATAAGTACGGTCGGCTATCATCGAATCAAATGAATCGGCCAACATAACGATACGACCCGCAATCGGTATATCCCCGGCAGAAAGACCGTTTGGATAACCGCCGCCGTCAAACCGTTCATGATGGGACAGGATAATACGGGAAATATGTTCCATCTGTCTGATCGACTTGAGAATGTCAGCGCCGATCTGAGGGTGTTTTTTAATCTGGGCAAATTCGTCATCCGTCAATCGGCCGGGCTTGCACAGCACCGCTTCGCTGACTCCGATCTTACCGATATCATGCAGCAAACCGGCCAAATATACGTTATTAATCTTGGCAGGGTCAAAACTTAATTTTTCGGCTAAATGGCGACAAATAAAAGCGACTCTCTCCGAATGACCGCAGGTATAAGTATCCTTGGCGTCGATACTGTTGGACAACGCTCGCAGAGAACCGAGAAAAAGTTCTTGCATCTCGTGATACAAACGAAAATTTTCCAGAAAAACTGCAATTTCATTACCTACCGAAATAAGCAGTTTCATGTCAATCGAATCGAAATCAGGCTTATCGATCTTGTTCAGCGCCACCAGAACGCCAAGGTGCTGCTGATCGCGACGAATCGGAATACTGACAATATTGCGGATCGGCTTGGGCCATTCATAGCTGTAACCACGATCGACATCACTATCGATAAGAATACCGTTCAATTCACTCCCAGCCGACTGGTTTTGAACCCCCCGGCTGGCGCAAGCTGTGGATCTGTCCCAGATAACATCCAGATGCACACGGCTCAAAGGCAATGCACCGACCGAGGCCACCATAGGCGGTTCTACGCCGGCCTCATTATTGCCGCGCCAGAAAATTATCAGCTTCTCAGCATTTATCACTTCCAAAACATCGGGTAAGAGCCGACTGAAAAGTTCCTGAGGCTGCTGTGTCACTCTCATTCCATCACTAACACGATGTAATAAAGCAATCTCTTCATAACTCTGAGAGAGCGAACTCGTCATCGCTTCCAGATCATTATTGTCTCGAGGTTGTGGTGAATCACAGCTCATAGCTCATCCCAAACTCTAAGTTGATAAAAATCATACCCAATGAGTTGATAATTCCCGGCGGAGCCAATTGTAACGGTTTTCAGGATAAGTAAATACGCAATAACGAAACGGGAAAACTCAATCGTTATGAGTTACATAGCTATTCAACCTTATTCCTCTATCTATTATATATCGATATCATAGGCTGGCGAAGAATTGAGCACATTTTCAACTGTATGCACCAGCTCACGCGGACTGAATGGCTTATGAACACAAACGTCAATACCAGCGGAGCTCATGGCCGCAGTATCAAAAGTAAACCCTCGGGCCGTCAGCATGATCGCCGGGATATTCCTGGTCGAAGGAATCTGGCGGAGATGCTGACACATCTCCAAACCCGACAAATGCGGCATTTGGTAATCGGTGATGATTAGATCGGGCACCTCAACCTGAGCCAGTTCTAAAGCGTCACGGCCGTTCTGCGACGTAATAACCTCATAACCGGCGTTTCGTAATTTCAAGGCGATGACGTGCAAAATATGAATCTCATCGTCAACGACCAGTATTTTCTGACTACTTCCGATCATAGTTGCCCTCCTGGATCGCAATTTCAAGTTACCAGCTTCCGCCAGTAAATTACACTCTATACTACCTGCAGTGAATGATAGCCCGGCAGCGTGACGGTAAACGTACTTCCCTTTCCAGGCCGGCTGTCAACACTGATCTGACCGTCATGCATTGTTTGGATGATCTCCCGAACCAAATGCAGACCCAAACCCGTGCCGCCGGCAAGATTACTATTCTGCGGAACACGATAAAACTTATCGAAAATATGCTCCAGGGAATCCTCAGGAATACCGACGCCCTGATCCTGCACCTCAATGACAACCTGCCCCACATCATTGCGATCGGCACTGATGGACACTTTGCGACCGGCAAGTGAGTACTTGACGGCATTACTGAGCAGATTCAGCAACGCCTGATGAATCATATCGCGATCCGCATAAATAACTAAATCATCTGACTCAAAAGATATTGCCAGCTCTATATTTTTTTCCTGCATTTGAGGCCGCATAATCGCAGCCACATCGTCGATTATTTCTGCCACCGACAGCGGCTCGAACGAAGGCTTCAACAGACCGGACTCAAGACGAGAACTGTCCAAAATCGCATCAATCAAATGATTAAGCCGATTAGACTGGTCCTGAATAACCCTGCAAAACTGCTTATGTGCAGCAACGTTGTCCGCCTCATTATCGGCAAGCAACTCGGCATAAGCACTGATGCCGGCCAGCGGCGTCTTCAATTCGTGCGAAATACTATTGACAAAGTCGTCCTTCATACGGACGATTTCTTTTTCAGACGTAATATCGTGAATAACCACCACCCCGCCAATCACTTGCCCGTCAGCGTCGAGCACACAGGAAAACAGAACTTTCAGATCGAGCTTTTTGCCGCTTACCGGATGAACCCGCTCAAACTGGCAGATGATGTTTTTGCTTCTCTCCCGATGGCCACGGCGAATAAGCCCTAACAAATCATCGTCATTAATAACCTGGTCTATTGGCGAACGATAGTTTCGGTCAAGACAAAAGTCATAAAGCTCCTGAGCCGCCTCATTGGCCATCAGCAACTCGTCATATTTGTCAGTGACAATTACCGCATCGGAAATACTGAAAATCACCGCCTCGACCTGACGTGTTTCGGTTTCAGAAACACTGGCCTGTAGTTGTAGTTCCTTGTGCTCGAGATCGTCTCGTTCAAACCGAAATCTGACGTTGGTAAGATAATGATTTATCTCGGTTACCAGATCAGCCAACTCGTTGTCCACATCCACCATAATCATACCAATCCGGTCGGCCTGTTCGAACTGCCGGAGCTGATCCCGGATGCGACCAATAGCAAGAACATAACGACGTCGGATAAGCTCGATCGAAACCGCAGCTACAATGGTTACCAAAGCGTATATAAGCCAGAAAAACCAGCGAACCATGGATGAAGACTGGGCCAACGGAAATTGCGCAATCAAAAAGGCAATATTACCGGCCAGAATAATCAAAACCAACAATGTTAAAACTAATCTGCGCGTCAAAAACAATTTCATTGCCCCCTGCGCAAAATTAATCGGTAACTGTAATATATATCACAATTTGTCATGGGTCGCTTTTTCACCTATCCGAGTGTTTTCAATCGCCGATGTTAGTTTCTGCGCCAGCCGATCCTGAGGATCAATCTCCAGAGCGCGTCTATAACAAGCCTCGGCCTGTTCAATCTGACCGCGAGCTTCGAGCGCCTGACCCAAAAGGCAATGAGCCAGCCCGTTATCATCCTCATCGGCAATAATCCGACGAAGGATTTCCTCGGCCTGTTGATATTCCTGTTGCTTAAAGGCAATGTACGCCAAGACAGTCAAAGCGTCCGGATAATCGGGTTTCAGCGTCAGTGCCCTCTCGGCCCAGACTCGCCCCTGTTTGAGATCATCACGTGCCATCGCTGTTTGTGCCAGCCGGGTCCATACCGCAGGATTAGCCCCGTCATGCTCGATGACATATTCAAAACAACGCTGAGCATGGTAAAAACGAGACAGCTTCATATAGCAGTCTCCCATAGCCAATCGGTTTGACCAACTAAACGGACGTGCACTCTGCTGGGCCTGTTCCTCCAGCCGTTCGAACAGACTAAGCGCCTCACTCGCCCGATCGGCTTTGAGAAGTGCAAAAGCCAGCGACTCGGTAATCGCCTCATTTTCTGGAGCCAGGCTTGCCGCATCGCGAAACATCCCTACCGCCTCAGCGGACCGATCCAGTGCGACAAGTATATTCCCCGCCGCAACATAAACAGAAGCATCGCCCTCGTTGTTGTTAATGTATCCGACCAGAAGATCCAACGCTTGCTGCAGCTTATTTTGCTCAACAAGCGTTTCGACCAACGCCAACAGATAAGGAGAATGCCCCGGCCGGGCCTCCCAGGCGATCTTATAACAATCCATAGCCCGCTCGGTCAAACCACGCTTTTCCAGGACGATACCAAGATTGTAATTCGCCTCGGCATGAGATGACTGTAGCTCCAGACATGTTTCAAAACACTGCTGTGCCGGAATAATGCGATTCTGTTCGAGATAAATCTGTCCCAACAGCAGGTGTGCCGGAACATATTGCCCATCAATCTGTATCGCCTGTTGAACCGTTTGGGTCGCTTTCTCGAGCTGACCCGAGCGAAACTGCTGATGAGCTATATCAACTGTCAACTGGACACGACTCTCGTTCCAACGCGACAGAGCTTCCTGCTTGTTCTTAAGATGTTGGTTTTGACAGCCGACCAGCAGAACAATTCCGGTCAACGCCAACGCTGATAAACGTTTCATCATTTGCCTCCGAAGGCTTAAAATCCGGTTCTGGGTTTTGTTACAAATTTTCTTTGTCAAGCTCGATCAGGCGACGCATGAATTCGCGCATACTGCCTGTCTCATTTGCATAAATCTCTTCTGCACGCAGTTCGTCCTGAAGCCTCAGGGCATCGAGAAAGGTCGGACTGGCATGGACGGCCAAACTAGCATTCCACAGGGCATCCTTAGGCCGACCCGCTTCTTGATCTTCTCGGGCACGACGATAATGAGCTGTGGCGATACGATCTCGCGACAACCCAAACATGCCTTCTCTGGCGCCCAGCATTAGACGATTGCACGTATCCATAACTTCCTCGGCCATCGCATAATCAATCTCATCCTTGACAATACGTGGTGTAATCAGAAAGACAACTTCTTCCTTGGTGTTTCTGTCGGTAGTGCTCTTAAATAGCTGACCCAGCAGAGGAATGTTGCCCGCCAGTGGAACCTGGCTTCGACCCAGACTGGTACTCTCACGGAAAAGGCCGCCAATGACAATTGTATGTCCGTCCTTGACCAGCACGTTGGTCGTCACTTCTGTGGTTTTCTTGAACGGCAGATCCGCTGCGCCAAGACCACCGTCACTGTCTTCCGGATTCAACTCCATGCGAATATAGCCATCGTCCATCACATAAGGGGTAAAGTTCAACTGCACACCGGTTTTCAGAAATTTCACCGATGAGGTGGACGCTGTTGAGGTAGTTTCGATGCTATCGATGTAACCGGTCTCGTTACCGACAATAATCTCACCCTCCTGACGATTCAGGGTAAGGACCTTGGGATTGCCCAGAGTAACCACATCGGTCACGGTTTCAAGCGCATTGATAAAAACACCGATGTTGCCCTTGACCACGCCCACCGACAAGGCGCCGTTAGTTAAACCAGCCTGCACCGTTGTTCCCGACAGACGGTTGCTGGCGTCGGTTGAGGATTCGCTCCCTGTCTCCGAAACTGTAATTGACTCGTTTATTGGAGGCCCCAGAACACCGTTCTGCGTCTCGAAATCTACACCTCCCAAAACATTAAAATCAATGCCCAATTTATTCTCATCGTTCAGGGTGGCCACAAGAATTGTCGCTTCGATCAATACCTGAGACGGGCGTTTGTCAACGAATTTGAGTGCCTTTTCTATAGCTGCGACATACTCAGGATAATCATTAACAATAATGAAATTACTTCCGGCCCAATTCTCACCGGAACCAGTTCCGGCAGCGCCGACGGAGCCTTCCGGCGATACGGTTATTATACCCGCATCGCTTTTGAGCGGTTCGATAATGCTCCGAGCGTCCTTGGCAGCGATGTAATTCAAAGGAAACATCTGAGAGACCGTCTTGCGGGCCGCGGCCTTTATTTCGTCCAGCTCTTTCTTGGTATAGACAAAAATAAACGGGCCGTCCTCCTCGTACGCAAAACCATTGCTACTAAGAATAGCATCGATCGCCTCCATATATGTTACGTTGAAAAGACTGGCCGAAACATCTCCACGAACCTTGCTTGACGGAACAATATTCTTGTTAGTGGCAATGCTAACCAACTTAAGAAAGTTCAGAATGGGACCGTCAACTACAATTGAGGGAACTATCCCTTCGGCATTGGCCTTCGCGATCTCTATCGTGGAAGAAGATGTTTCAACGGCCGGAGAACTTTCGTCCGGATCCTGTCCGTATAGATCGCCGGCAGGTTGTACCAACAGTAAAATTCCAACAACAATTAACATTAGACAATTTTTCATCTCTTTCTCCTTTCATACACAACCAATATCGACCAGCATCGAAGATGGCTGAACATACTAATTTCAAGCCGATTTGCTGATCTCAAAAACCACAATACACACCCAAAATGTCACCCAATCACATCCTCCGTCAATCAATAATATTTCATTCAGTTATAACTATACAGTTATCGGTCGTACCTTTCCGCCACGCGCCACTCATACGAACACAAACTACACGGCAAAGCCTGCCCACTTTGACTGCCCGGGGATAATTAATTAATGCTCACTCTGCCAGTCACCGGCGCGACGCTTATGGTTTGGCTTTCGCTCCCGGCACTGACGGTCACATCACCCTGTGCCGTCAGCGATACCGCTACTGCGTCACCACTATAAGGAACACCCAAACTGTCGAACCAGACCGTGCTCTCACCTCCGAAATCGACCGAGTCGTCAATTGTCACGGATTTCAGTTCGCTAATTTCGCTGAAATTTATCTGGTAGGGCGATTTGTTAGTCGGATGGGTAATAACACTAAAGCTGCCGTCAGGGTTTTGGACTTCAATCTTGTAATTATTGCCCGCGATGTCAAACACCACTCGATGTCGCTGCTGCGTTGATATCGCCTTGGTCTGAGCATAAAGCAAAGCTCCAACCAATTGCCGCGCCGCTGTGGCAACCTTAAAATCGTTGCAGTTGCCTATCATTGGTATGATCACCGTCACGGCCACACCAATGATAAGAACAACAACCAGCATTTCGACCAAAGTGAAAGCTGATCTGGAATTGTCATATACAGACCTGGACATTTATTTCTCTACCGGTGGTGTAGGGGTTGCTGTTATCTCCTCCGGAGGCAAAACCACTTGTACCTTAATTTTGCCCGAAGTGAGCAGGCGACTAATTTCGCCAAGGGATGTGTCTATCTTGTCCACTTTCCCAATAAGCTGGTTCAACTGCTCCCCCGAATCAGGCACCCTGCCATAGGCAGACGGAACCGTAGTCGGCGTCTCGAACCAAAGACCCACCGCAACCACCAGAAGCAGAACCGTTAAAACAGTCAACAGGACCCTGGTATAATTATCCACAGTGACAGTCATCGTTTTTCTCCTGTATAAAAATATTTGCTTGTTAATACTGATCTCTTGCAAAAATCCACTTAATATTTATAGTAATCGCGAGAATTTATGCCGCTACCCGGTGAGTTGGCCCTGATAACCATTTCACTCGGCTTATAAATCCAGCCCGTACTGTTATCGGGCGCAACCGGTAAGGCAACGTCGTCAGCTATCACCATTATACTCGATAAATTATTCAACGGGTTTTCCGGCATCCTGCTCAAATAGGGACAATATTGAAAAACGGCCGACCCCTCATCGCTGGTATTGCCCTTTTCATCGGTGAACGTAGTCATCTGATCGAGAAAGGTCTGCTCGCCCGGATTGCCCGTCGCCGCATCATAACCGGGCGATACATCCCAGTGCTGAGCGCGGTACGTAGCGATCTGGGTCCGCAGAATGCGGAGATTCTCAAGCAGCATGTTCTCGCGGGCTTGCATGTTGGCATTGGAAAATTTAGGAATGATGACAGATGCTAATATCCCCAAGATAACTACCACAATCAAAATCTCAATCAGGGTAAAACCCTTCTTCTTTGAGGCCGCAGGCATAAAACAATTTTTAACACACAATCTAGCCATACTACACCTCACCGGCAATTGCCTAAAACAGGGCGAAAAATGGCCCGGCAACGATCTATCGGGCTGCCGGGCCATCGTTTTCAATACTAATAAACCAATACTTACTCCCTGAATACTAAATCTCGATTAACAATTCCGATAACAAAGTCGCTTACGGGTGACCTGTATACCCGTCGGTGATTGCCAAAGTAGCCGCATCTACAGCCCAGTCAACAGTGCCGTCATCGGCAGCCGCGGCGGCAAAAACTACTGGATCGTGTGCCGGACAGAATGGATTGCCAGGTACCGACTGCATATAAGGTCCCAAACCATCGATTGTTGTCGTCAATTTGGTCGCGATATTAGCGTTAGTGTCAAGGGCGCCAGTTCCATCATCCCACGGATAAGTATCGTCATGTTGAACCTTATACAACTCAAACTGTGATCGCAACATCTGCAAATTGCTCTCTAAAGCATTTGTTTTGGCAGATGTGGAGGCGTCCGTAAACTGCGGAATAACGATCGCCGCCAGAATACCAAGAATAATCACAACAATCAAAATTTCAACCAAAGTAAAACCACTTTTACGATTTTTCATCTCTCGTCCCTCCGGTGCTGACGCACCATATAAAAAATACATTACTTTACTAAAACTGTCTTTTCACAAACAACCTAATCTACTCTAACAACCTGTCATTGTGCGCCTCGGTGATAATTCTCACCGGCCGGGCGGACCGCGTACTAAACGCCACCCGCGCGAAATTACGTCCCCCTTCCTCTGCTGCCGCCGAAACGCCGGCCTGCATCTCACGCAGCTATTTAGTATGTTAATGTAAACTCTACACATCTTATCGGTTCACCTTCACTTATCTTATCGGCTCACCCTTACTTGCGCTTTTCTTAACACCCCGTTATTACAACTTTTTGTTTGATTTCGTTTGACATGGACCATGTTTCATAGTCGGGTTGGCTTGTTTTGTTCAACGATTTCTTAATCATCACAGCAAAAGTAATATCAAAATCGAAGATAGTCAAAAAAACGAACCCCTTTTTATTAAGTTTTTTAGAGCTTATTCCATGACTTTCTGTTACATAATCGATACAATCGTTACTCGAACATAAAAGAGTTATCAACTGTGCCAATAATAACAGATAGAACGATTCTAGCGAAAAATACAATAAAGAAGATATTAGCGGAATTATGCCTCGACGCCCTGGATCGATATGCCGTAGAAAACTCTAGAAACGAGTAAAAAGCCCGTTGATCCCTTGAATGGTTATAGGACGCCCCTTACACGAAATCAAATCAAATGGATATCTGTGTACCCTAAGAAAATTATTCCATGATTCCTCGCCCGCAAAAACCACCAGGAACACTCCCGCCCCTGCCCTTCTCTCGTCAGTGCCCTTATCCTTCGCCAATGATGCAGTTGGGTATAATATCCCACCGTAGGGACCGAAAACCGCCGAGAGCTTAGGGGCTATCGGAAACGACGAAAACGTTTGACCTTTTGAACAGTCGAACTGTACTAACATTATTCCACAGGAAGCTAACCGCCCCCGTAGTTGTCGCCATCGTCTGATGTCAACGTCGTTCCTGTGCCCCCGTCCGTCCATGTCATTAAAACGCAGCCAAATAAGATCATAGCGATTTTGATTGCACCGAAGCCACAAATGTACCGGAATATCGATAATATTCGCTCCGGAACGACCTGCCACGAAAAATTGTTCCCGACGGGCAAGCTCATACCGCCGCAAACGGCCGGCAAGAGTTCGATTCAATAAATAATCAATATGGATCGCATCGCCCGCCTGTGGTAACGGCCATAAGTTTTCTTCAAAACCGATCATCAGCACCCTTTTATTGCCTTTCGAAGCAAGTATCTTCTGCATCCGAAGATAATTACCCTGAGCCGAATCAAAATCACCTAGACAGCGATCCTGCCAATATCGACGTAGATCGAGACTTTGAACACCCCCATTATCGGAACCACCCAACAAAGCCCACGCGCCGTCACCGCCCTCACTGACAATCGCCGAACTCCTGGAAACAGATACGCACAGCCAGTTTCTTGCCGCCCAGGGCACCACGAAACTACTGCACGCAACCAAAACGAAACCCGCCAAAATTATAACACGACGCGAAACCAGACTGACTTCGGACTGATAGATAGCCATCAATCCACTCACCATCAGAGAAGCCAGAATCAAAACCAGAACCACCATAAGTGAACCATAACGAGGTAAAAAAATAAAAACACCCACATACCACCCCAGAATAATACCCGCCCCCAACAGCCCAAGCCAAAAAGCCCATCCCAGAGATCGACTTATCGCCAACTCTTGCGCCATCCGCTTACTATAGGTTATGATCGAACCTAAAACAGCCGTCTTCGCCAGCACTATCGCCCACAGCCCCACAATCAAAAACCAACACACATCCGTATGTTCGATCCTGCGAAAACACAGCCAAATCGCCGACAAAACAGCCACACCTGACAGGCACAGCCCCGACCAGACCAATAAAGCAACGGCCAGGTTGGCCCGAACCGACGAAAACAAACCACCGCCCCGTCCCGCAAAATAGGAACCCACAGCCAAAACCGCCAGAAACAAACACGTATGAACATCACCACCACCCCACGGAATCAGAACTGATAAATGTTTCCATAAAGGCGCCCACACCCCGATCATCGCTCCACAAAACACAATTATCATAATTACCGCTGTCCTGCCTGGAGCAACACGTTCCGGCAGCACAGAACCTGACTCGTAATTTATGTTTTTACTCTTGCCGGCAATTACAGGTAAGAAAACAATCAAAAACAACGCTCCACCCAACCCCACCAAATGCGAAAGCCACACAAGCAAACACGCTCCTGTATATTTTGCCACCACCGAGCCCCAGCAAAAAACCCCTGCCCCCAGACCCAGCATCAACAAAGCTGGCAACTTGTTTTCCAGGCCAGCCTGTTTCGTCTCATCCCCAATCGAAAGCGCCAGCCGATACAGAACAACCAACATAATTCCGCCCAAAACCCAGACTGGAAATAACAATATTACCAACAAACCAATATCAAGTATCCGCAAAGCGACAACGCCCAAAAAAAAACGCTGCCCGAACCAATCCTGCAAATTCTCCAATGACCCCCCCAATAAGGTAGGACCAATCGATATAAACGACCAGAGAAGGATGCTCCCCGCCAGAGCGATGCTCACTACCTGAATGTCCACCCCGCCGCCGGGCAGCCAAAGACGCTCTCGATCCTGGCCTCGGCCTTGCCGGGTAAGCAACCATCTCGCTCTACCCGCCATCACCGTCAGTAACCGAATCAGCCATTGCGGGCTCATTAAACCCGCATACACCGAACCAAACACCACCGCGAAAAACACAAACCTCTCGACAGCCCCCCCACCAACCATAAACTCCGAAATACCCCAAAAACCACACAAACTGCCGGCAGCGCAAAAACCTATGACAAAACTGATCACATAAAAGCAATTACGGTTTGTAACACTATTGGACAATTTTATACCAATCCCTTATGAGTTTGCAGCTTAACACTACTACTCATCCACCCCTCTACCCATTTACTCATCTACTCATCACAATGGTCGTAGCGGAATCGAACACTTTCACTGCACCATTGTCAAGTTGCACCAGCAAACCCTGCGCCACACTGACATCGACCACCCTGCCAGTATAGGACTGGCCGTTGCTTACCAAAGTTATCCTGCGACCAACCTCATCGCAGCGACAAAGCCACTCATCGTGCAGTCCTTTCACCTGCTGACCGGGCACTTCACCGTTAACTACCGACAGCCAATAATCTAACCGCCCCAAAAGCCGCTCAGCCAGTTGCAAACGATCGACATCGCCGCCGGTCAGTTGTCGGATCGAAACAGCCGTATTACCAAGTTCCCCCTCAAAATCGTCCCGGCTTTGCAGACAGTTTATACCGATACCGATCACATAAGTGAAAGCGTTGTCAATCTTTCGCGATTCCACCATCACCCCTGCCAGTTTCTTACCCGAAACGCTCACATCATTGGGCCATTTGATACGCGTTCTTATCGAGCAAACATCTTCCACTGCCTCCGCCGCGCTCAAACCCGCCAGCAGAGTCAGCTTCTCACCCATATCGCGACTCATATCCTCCAGCAGCACCGAACACAAAATACCGCTCCCCGCCGGGCTGACCCAGCGATTCTGAGATCGGCCGCGACCACCGCGCTGATGTTCGGCAAAAACTGCCAGCCCATCCCAACCCCCCTCCATAGCATACTGCCAGGCAACATCGTTGGTGCTGTTGGTCGATTCATATACCAGTACCTTACGCCCAATCCGCTTGGTTCCCAAACCATGCTCGATAAGATCGGCGTTGAATTTCTGCCCGCAACCAGACAGACGAAATCCATACGCCGGAACCGCCTCGATCAAATAACCTATTTGCCGCAGCTTCTCGATCTCACCCAGCACAACCGACGGCCCTGATTCCAGGCTCCCCGCGATCGCCTCCATAGTAAGCCAGTTGCCGCGATTGTTCTTCAGCAATTGTAGTAACCCGACATTCATTTTTACATTAAATCCAGACCAACATTAAGACTTCTGACCGTATGCGTAAGAGCCCCTACTGAAATGCGATCGACACCCGTCCGCCCTATCTGGCGCACATTACTCATCGTAACGCCGCCGGAAGCTTCCAGCAGAACCTTGCCGCCCAGGCCCATTTCGTCCCGAATCGCCACCGCCTCCCGCAGTTGCCTCTCCGTCATATTATCCAGCAGCACCATATCCACACCTTCAACCTGCAATACCAACCGCAGTTGTTCGAGACTGTCCACTTCCACCTCAATAAAGGCCGCCTCCCGTTGCCCCGCCCCTATTTTTTTAACCGCTTCCGCTACTGCCTGCCGCAGATCACACTTACCCAACGCCGCCAGATGATTATCCTTTATCAGAACCGCGTCATAAAGGCCATACCGATGGTTTACCCCCCCACCGCAGCGAACCGCATACTTCTCCAGCTCCCGCCAGCCTGGCGTCGTCTTGCGCGTATCGCATATTTTTACCCCAGTCCCCTTCACCGCCGCAACATATTCCGCCGTACTGGTGGCGATCCCGCTGAGCCGACCCAAAAAATTCAGTGCCACCCGTTCCGCCGCCAATATAGACCGCATCCCTCCCACCGCCACACCAACAACCGTTCCGCCAGCCACCGACTCACCATCATCGAGAGATTCCTCCAGAACCAGCTTTTTATCATAACACCTCAACACCCCCTCCACCACCGACATACCGCACAGTATCCCCTTTTCCAAAAACACTATCGCCCCCCTGCCCTGCCGATCAGCCTCAATCGTCGCCTCCGACGTCACATCACCTGCGCCCAGATCCTCCCTCTTCGCCATCTCTATCAACGACAAATAACTTTCCAATTTCGGTACCTGCATAACCATCCCATCTTTTTAAGCTCGTGGTCCTGTTTTACTCTTACGATACCCTTTTCCCCTTTTTTTGCCGCCATCCACTTCCGGAGCTTCCCGTATCTCTTCTATCTGATCACGAATTTGAGCCGCCTTTTCAAATTCCAGCGCCTCAGCCGCGGCCAGCATCTCTTTTTCCAGTATCGCCAGAAGTTCTTCCCGTTCATATTCCTGCTGGTCATGGGTAAGAGCTTCCTGCGCCACACGGCGGGCCTGCAATTCAACCTCAAAACTATTGCGAATAGCCTTACGGATAGTTTCCGGCGTAATACCGTGTTCCGTGTTATATTGCTTCTGCAACTCGCGACGACGGTTGGTCTCGTCAATGGCCCGCTGCATCGAATTGGTCACACGGTCCGCATAGAGAATCACCAGAGCGTTAACATTACGAGCGGTACGACCGATTGTCTGAACCAGCGATGTTTCACTTCGTAAAAACCCTTCCTTGTCGGCATCCAGTATCGCAACCAGCGATACTTCCGGCAGATCGAGTCCCTCCCGTAGCAGATTAACGCCCACAATAACATCAAACTCACCCAATCGTAACTGACGCAAAATCTCGATCCGCTCCAGTGTATTAACTTCACTATGCAAATACTGACAGCGAACCCCCTTCTCACGAATATAACCGCTGAGGTCTTCCGCCAGCCGCTTGGTCAGGACCGTAACCAACACGCGTTCTCGCCGGGCGACTCGTTTTTCAATCTCCTCCAGCAGATGCCCCACCTGCCCGCTTGCCGATTCGACACGAATCTCCGGATCCACCAAACCCGTAGGCCGCACAATCTGTTCGACAATATGTCCTTCGCATTTTTCCAGTTCATACGGAGCAGGCGTCGCACTCACGAAAATCACATTGTTCACCAGCGACTCGAATTCTTCAAAACGCAAAGGACGGTTGTCCATCGCGCTGGGTAAACGAAAACCGTGTTCAACCAGCACGCTTTTTCTACTGAAATCACCCGCATACATAGCTCGCAACTGGGGCACGGTAACATGCGACTCATCGATAAACACCAGGAAATCCTTGGGAAAATAATCCAGCAGCGTATGAGGCCGTGCACCCGCCTCCAGCCCCGCCAGATGACGCGAATAGTTCTCGATCCCGCTACAATAACCGACCTCACGGATCATCTCCATATCGTAACGCGTCCGTGCGCTCAGCCGCTGCGCCTCCAGAAGCTTCCCCTCACTGCGAAACTGCCCCAGCCGCTGTTCCAGTTCCTCCTCGATACTCTTCAGCGCCGCCTCCACCCGCCCTTCCGGCATAACATAATGCTGACTCGGATAAACGAACAACTGTTTTTCCTGGGCCAGCCCTTCGCCGCTGACCGGATTAATCAAGGTAAGCTTCTCGATCTCATCACCGAACATCTCCACCCGTACCGCAAATTCCTCGTATGCCGGCCACACTTCCACTACATCGCCGCGCACCCGAAACTTGCCGCGTTCAAAACCAAAATCGTTGCGTTCGTAACGAATATCCGTTAACCCACGCAGCAGATCCTTACGTTCCACCGTCAACCCCACCCGTAGCGGCACCACCATTTCCTTGTAATCTTCCGGCGAACCCAGCCCATAAATGCACGAAACAGAAGCCACAACAATAACATCCGATCGGCTTATCAGCGACGTCGTAGTGCTCAGCCGCAACCGGTCAATATCATCATTCCGTAAGGCATCCTTCTCGATATATATGTCACGCTGCGGTATATACGCTTCCGGCTGATAGTAATCGTAATAGCTGACAAAATACTCCACCGCGTTATGAGGAAACAACTCCTTGAACTCCTCATAGAGTTGTGCCGCCAGTGTCTTATTATGACTGACCACCAGCATCGGCCTTTGCCACTTCTCGATCACATTCGCCATCGTAAAGGTCTTACCCGAGCCGGTCACCCCCATCAGAGTCTGAAACCGCCGATTCCCCTTCAGCCCCTCATACAGACCTTCAATCGCCCCAGGTTGATCGCCCGCCGGCGAAAACTCACTGACGATCTCGAAGTTTCTATCGATTTCTCTGCTGCGCACTTCCATAACAAACAATTATATTCGATTCCCACCAAATAGCAACAGCCAGAACTACCGGCCACAAATGTAAAATCGCCGAATTTCTTGTCAAATGTTGCCCCAGACCAGACAATCTGCTATAATATGCAGAGGTTAATTTCGCAACCACAAAAACATGACTTTCGAACTACATCATGAAAAGATCACTTAAAACCTGCTTAATTATCACAGTTGCCCTCTTCCTCGCTGGCTGCGCCGGATCGACCGGCAACACACTCACTTGGCGGCAGACTGCCGACAAAGAATTACAGAATCTCTGCCGCGCCGCACATAAGGCGTTCTTCAATTGGAACACCTTAGTTCCTTTAGCCGGCGTCGGCATCTTCGCTATCGACGACTTCGACCACAGAGTCTCGAACTGGGCCGCCAAACACAACCCTGTCTTCGGCTCCGAACAAAACGCCAGGGATGCCAGCGACACTTTCAAACGCATACTCCAGTTTGAGACCATCGGCACCTGCACCGCCACCATGTTCCGTGACGACCCAAACGATCCGGAAAATCCAATATACGCAAAGTTCAAACACCCTGCCGTCGAGCTAGCCGCATGGGGAGCAACCAAAGCCGCAACCCGTGGCCTGAAACACGCTTTCTCTCGTACCCGCCCAGACCGCCTTGACAACAAGAGCTTCCCCTCGGGCCATACATCAGAGGCCTTTTCCCTTGCTACACTTTCCAATCGCAATCTCGAACACCTCGACCTGCCCGACAACTGGACCATCCCACTGCAAACTGCAAACATTTGCCTGGCCACCGGTACCGCCTGGGCACGTGTTGAGGGACGCAAACATTATCCGGTTCCTCATAAGAATCTGTACAGAACACGAGGCTAAGAACTGCTGTATCCTAT
>CAZICK010000029.1:0-41418 GCA_964537505.1 uncultured Pirellulales bacterium | reverse complement strand
GCCCGACAGGATTCGGACCTGTGACCTACGGATTAGAAATCCGTTGCTCTATCCAACTGAGCTACGGGCGTAAATCATAAAACGCTATCAGATCAAGAGTTACAGTTTTTAGCATATTACCGCATTCAAACTTGTGTCACAACTTGTGCTGTTTTTACCCGATGGGCGGCAGAGAATCAACCGCGATTTTTTGCTGCGTGACCAGCGGGCCTGTATAAAACCTTTCATTCACTTGGGCCGTTGAGTGGGTTACAGCACCGCCGTCCATTGAAACCTGTAAATCATTCTGCGTAAAGCGAATTTTCCCGCATATTTTTCGATGCGGCAATTTGCCTGTCCGCAACAACCACTCAATACTTGATTTCTTTAGCCCAAGTCAGCCTAACTAGTTGATTTTTTCTCGGAACCTGGGTAAAATTCCCACTTATTGTTGACTAAAACTTGATTTGGGGTGTACAATTTAAGGAGCTTTGACATATTCGTGTCTTTTTGTCACATTTTAAGTTGTGTCAGAGGTGTAGAAATGGCTACAAAAAATGGTCGGCCCAGCGGTAAAAGAGGGTTAAGGGGCATTTTGTCGGAAGATAATTTCGTGGTTAATTTATGAGAATCAGAACACAACTTACGGTCTTTTTTCTGCTGATTATCACTATACCAATAGTTCTTATTGGGTTCTGGAGCTTTTTCCAGGCCAAAATGGCTCTTCAGCAACCCCAGTTGGCAAAGCTGGAGATTGTGGCCGATCTCAAAGTGGATAAGATCGAGACTTTTTTTCATGAGCGCCGCGGCGATATCATCGCAGTCTGCGATTATTTCAATATCAGAAGAAATCTTCCCATAGTTGTGAAATATGCTCAGGATAGGAGTCATCCTGAGTACCTTCAGGCGAAAAGCGAACTCGACAGTCAATTGAAAACTTTTCAACGTGTTTATGGATATTTAGATGTGATATTGACAGATCAGGGAGGCAAAATCGTGTATGTTTCTGATGAGAAGCATGCCATTGAGTTGGACAGTACCTTGTCGGGGCCAGAGGGTTTGGCATTTGAAGAAGGAAAGAAGGGATTATATTTTACTGATGTGTTCGTCAATAAGATAGGGCATGAAGGTTTTGAGATGATCATCTCTGGGCCGCTCCATGATTTTAACGGCGAGTTTATTGGTGTTGTAGCTTTTGAGATTGATATGGAGCCAATTTATGCTTTTGTGCAGGATACCACCGGTCTGGGCGAAACGGGTGAGACGCTTTTGGGTAAGAAAACGGGCGATTACGCGTTGTTTTTAAATCCACTGCGTTATGACAAGAACGCGGCTTTGAAGAGAAAGGTAAGATTTGGCGATTTAGACGCCCGTCCCATCCAGGAGGCCGTGCAGGGCAGAAGCGGCTCGGGAATATCCATAGATTATCGGGGCAGGGAAATAATAGCAGCATGGCGTTATCTTCCTTCTTTGGACTGTGGCTTGGTAGCCAAGATCGACACAGCCGAAGCCTTTGCTCCGGTTAAACATTTAAGGAATCGGGTGTTTTTTCTGGAATTGGTGGTTTTAGTACTGGCAGTTTTCATAGCTAACTTTATTGCCAAGAGCATCTCCGGCCCTATCAGGGCATTGCATAAGGGAGTGGAAATAATAGGTCGCGGCAATTTGGATTACAAGACTGGGATTGATGCCAAAAATGAGGTGGGTGCCCTGTCCCGGTCTTTTGACCAGATGACGACAAACTTAAAGGCGGTTACCGCATCCCGGGATGAGTTCGACCGGGAAATCGCCGAACGTAAGCAAGTGGAGGAAGAACTCAAATGGGAAATTGGCGTCAATGAAGCCCTGTCGAAGTTGTACGAACCATTGATTTCTCCTGCTTCCTCCATTGAGAACATCGCCAATACTGTTTTGGATCAGGCTCGATCTTTAACAAACAGCAGGTATGGTTATGTTTCCTCGATTATTCCTGAGACAGGTGATAGTGTGGTACATACCCTGACTGAGATGCTGAAAAACCAGTGCCGGGTTTCACATCATGGAAAAAAGATAGTGTTTCCACGAGGATCTGACGGACTATACTCCGGGCTTTGGGGTCACTCACTCAATACCCGAGAAGCTTTTTTCACAAATTCACCGGAAACACACCAGGCATCCAAAGGATTACCTGATGGTCATATAGCAATTCAACGTTTTCTGTCGGTGCCGGTGTTGCTGGGTGATGAATTGGTGGGTCAAATATCTCTGGCCAACAAGAAAAAGGATTATACTCAGCGTGATCTTGATGCGATCAGCCGATTGGCGGAGTTCTACGCATTGGGTATTCAACGCAGGCGAGCACATGACGCCCTGCAAAAGGTGCGGGATGAGTTGGAACAACGAGTGCAGGAACGAACATCGGAGTTGTCAAAGAATGTAAAGGCATTGCAGCGAAGTGAGGCTCGGCTTGCCGAGGCGCAACGTATGGCCCATCTGGGCAACTGGGACTGGGATATTGTCAAAAACACTCTGTGGTGGTCAGATGAAATATATCGCATTTTCGGATTAAATCCTCAGGAATTTGGGGCGACATACGAGGCTTTTTTGACCTGCATACACCCGGATGACCGGGAATTCGTGAAAAACTCTGTCAATGCAGCTTTATATGAACATAAACCATACAGTATAGACCACCTGGTTGTTCATCCTGATGGCGTCGAGCGGGTCGTGCACGAACGGGCCGAGGTGGTTTATGCTGCCGAGGGGAATCCCACTCGAATGATGGGTACAGTACAGGACATCACCAAGAGGAAGAAGGCGGAAGAAGAGCTTCTCAAGTATCAAAAGCAATTACGGTTGATGGCATCGGAATTGACCTTGGCGGAGGAGCGACAGCGGCGGAGCATCGCCGAAGAACTACACGATCAGGTTGGCCAACTATTGACTGCCGCGAATATGAAACTGGAGTACTTGGAAGGATCGGCCTCCACTGGTGATCTTAGTCAAGCCATCAGTCCGGCCCGTGAGTTGATCCAGCAAGCGATTCAATATACTCGAAGTTTAACCTTTGAACTGAGTCCGCCCAGATTGTACACTTTAGGCTTCGGGTCGGCGATAAAGTGGCTGGCCGAACAGATGGACGAACAATATAACATTCGATGTGATTTCAAAGACGATGAACTGCCCAAGCCAATGGCTGATGAGGTCAATATCCTGCTTTACCGAATAGTCCGGGAACTGTTGCATAATGTCGCCAAGCACGCGGCAGCTCGCAAGGCCAAGGTATCTTTGAGTAAAGTGGACAACAATATCCAAATTTGCGTGGAAGACGATGGCATCGGATTTGACTACTCCGAAATCGAGTCTGATCCAGACAGAGGTGGTTTTGGTCTGTTCAGTGTCCGTGAACGATTGAATTACCTCAAGGGAAATATGGAGATCCAATCCGGTCCAGGGCGTGGAACTCAGACAATTGTGACGGTACCACTCAATCCAATGGTGAAATAAGGAGCAAAAACCATGGCGATAAGAATTATCCTGGCTGATGACCATAAGGTTGTCCGTGACGGTTTGTGCAGCTTGATTGAGCGGGAATCGGATATGGAAGTGATTGCCCAGGCGGAGAATGGACGCAGGACCGTGGAATTGGCTAAAGAATTGCTGCCCGATGTGATTGTTATGGATGTCGGCATGCTGGAGCTGAACGGTATCGAAGCGACACGCCAGATTACATCCGAAAACTCAAAAATAAAAATTATTGCGCTATCGATGCATACCGACCGTGAGTTTGTGGCCGAAATGCTCAAGGCCGGGGCCTCCGCTTACCTGTCTAAGGACAAGCCTGGCAAAGAAGTCATCCATGCCATCCGTACCGTCATCAAGGACGGGATCTACCTTCCGCCGTCACTGGCCAGTGTGGTGGTTGAGAATTATGTGCGTAAATCATTCCAACCCAAAACAGGGGCATTCACGGAATTAACTGCCCGAGAGCGGGAAGTGCTTCAACTTTTGGCTGAGGGTAAAAGTATCAAACAAACCGCCGCACTCCTGCATGTAAGCATCAGCACCATCGAAACGCATCGAAGAAATATCATGGAGAAGTTAGAAATCTTCAGTGTGGCGGAACTGACCAAATACGCCATCCGCGAAGGTCTGACCTCCTTAGAAAAGTAAGTGTCCTGAAAAAAGGCACTTAAGTGAATCTAAATTCCGAACACACATTTCTGTCCCGATTTTATTGACAGGCAATTCCAGAATTTCACAGTCTTAAAATGGGGATTCCCACGATTTACTTTATTGGTAGTGAGTGCGTATTATAGGTAGCTGATTGATAGTGATAGACTCGATTTTGGAAAGGCAGCCGGAGCCCGGAGGGAGAGAGAGAGTTGTTCCGGCGATTTGGCCCACCTGTGGCAGGTGGGCCGTATTTTGCCTTGTGGTGACCAGGAAAATAGACAAGGAAAGAAAGGTCTGACGATGAGGACCGGGATCATTGAAAAAGTTGACCGTCTGTGCGAAGTGCTGGTCTATGCCATAAGTTTCGACCGAGAAACCATAGCAGACTTGAGTGATTGGTTCGGGAAGTTGAGCCGGTTGGCGTTACAGACCGATCAACTGGAGATGGCTGCCGTAAGCAAAGCTGCGGCACTTGTTTTGGAAAAAACGATAGCGGATGAGAGTACGGATAAATCCCCGAAGATTTTGCCACAAAAACCGAGATGGTTTCGGCCTTATGAAGTCAGCAGAGCCAAGGCTGACAATAAGGGCATAATCAAGTTGTTGCTCATAAATGAGTTAGAGAATATGGGGCATTTTTATACAGGAGATATGTTGTGTCAGGGAACACTTTTGAATCCAGCGGTGAAAAACATGTGGCGAGAATTGCTCGTTTAAAGCTTTCCGATAAGCACAAACATGACTTACAGGAGATACTGGCAACACCGGTGGCTTATGTCCACGATGAACGATTTCGCCGTCCTGTAGCTATGGCGGCAATTATGCAGCAGAATATCGATGTTTTGCCTGGTACGACTCTTACGCCTCAGGAGGAACAGATCTTGTTTCTGCGTTTGAATTACGCCAGGTATAAAATGGACCAGCTCCGCCGGAGATTATTAAGAGTCGCAAAATGGACCAAAAAAAACGTATTGGAATTGTTGGAGTTTAATCAGAAACAGCTTGATGTTCGCAGCAAGATCGCCGGCAGTAATTTGGGACTTGTTTTGGCCATGGCCAAACGCGTTAGCTACTATGGGGTGGAAATGGCCGATCTCGTCAGCGAGGGTAACGTGGCTCTTCTGCGGACCATTAACCTGTTTAACTGCTCCCGTGGCTGTAAGTTCAGTACGTACGCCTGCAATGCGATTTTGAAAAGTTTTTCGCGAGCAGCCAAACATAGTTACCGCTATCGCAATCTCTTTCCTGTCCAGTTTGAGCTGGCATTCGAAAAAAGCGATCATACTGACTGGCTGCGGCAGGAACGTTACCATGACCAGGTACAGGAAGTGCGTAATATAATGCACAACAACCTGGCGGATCTGTCGGAAATAGAACTATCCGTGCTGAGAAATCGTTTCCCCATAAACAAAGAAAACCCCGAACCTCTCACATTAAAACAGGTTGGCGAGCAGCTTGATCTCTCTAAGGAAAGAGTTCGACAGATACAGAAAAAAGCAATTACCAAACTACGGGAAATAGTTGAGCAACGCCTGGTCGCGATATAATCACCGATCAAAAAGAAGAGAAAAAGGCCATGACCTGGGAAACTCGGAGTTTTTAATGGGATACGCCTGCCACAACCACACAATAAAAAGAAGTCGGAGATCCATTGGGGCGGCGATTAAGCCCTGCGGCTCCAGTCTTCTTTTTTTTTCGGTGAGGACCTGCTCATAATTGGATGGAAAATGATGATGAACTTGGAAGTATGGGCAAAATAAAATAAAACTACTTTGTTCTATGGACAGGCGGCAGGGAGTACCACAAAATATGTTGCTTCAAACAAAGACGGATGGAATTGTAACGTTTATCTGTGAACTGAGACCGGAGGCCAAAGAAGTATATTTGGCGGGAGACTTCAACCAATGGCAACCGAGAGAAAGGCAAATGTTAAAAGCTAAGGATGGTTCATTTCGGGTGAAAATGAAACTACCTCCCGGTCTGCATCAATACAAATTTATTGTTGACGGAGTTTGGCATAATGATCCGGACGCACCGAGTCACGAGAAAAATAACTCGGGCGTTCTCAACGGTGCGTTTGTTGTGGAATAATACTGTATTCCACTGAGAGTAAGGAAAAATAAATTACGTTGAATTGTCCAAAAGTATAGTTATATTGTAAGTCAAAGTCCAAAAGAGTGTTCGGAAAGAAAGGAGATGTTTGCAATGGCTGATGTACTGTCAAAACGCCCTGCCGATTTAGTCGAGGACGAAATGGAAAGAATGATGAGAAGGTTTTTTGGAAGGCCGCTATCTTCAGCATCAGGCGAAGGATTCTGGCATCCGCCGGTGGACATTCATATTACAGAGAAGTCTGTGTTAGTGCGGATAGACATACCCGGGGCGGATCCGGACAAGGTCGATATCTCCATTGAAGATAATCGGCTTTTGGTTCGTGGTAAAAGGATACCATGTAAAGAAGCGGCAAAGAATGAACAATGCTGGTATAACGAGACAAACCGCGGCGATTTCCACAGAATAATAGATCTTCCTGAGTATGTAGATGGTGACAAGGCTTCTGCTACCAGCGAGAATGGTGTTTTAACAATAGAAATGCCAAAAAGGGAAGAAACCAAAGCAAAGATAATAAAAGTCCAAACGAAATAGTCTTTACGATAGAATGGGATGTTATGAAAGTTGCTGTCTTTAGCGCCAGGGCCTTTGACAGGGTGTTTTTGGAAAAATGCAATAGTTCCTACAGACACGAACTCGTTTTTTTTGAAGAGCGATTAACCGAACAAAATGTCTCTCTGGCCGCTGGTTTTGATGCGGTTTGTGTTTTTGTTAATGATCAATTGAACAGAAAAATCCTGATAGAACTGTCCAAAAATAAGACGCGATTAATAGCTCTGCGGGCTGCAGGATTTAACAACGTGGACCTTGTCACGGCTGACGAATTGGGGCTGACTGTTGTGCGAGTACCGGAGTATTCACCGTATGCGGTCGCGGAGCATACTGTTGCGCTTATAATGTCCTTAAATAGAAAGTTATGTCGGGCTCATTCCCGCGTGCGAGAGGGCAATTTCTCTCTTGAAGGTCTGATGGGTTTCGAGTTACATGATTGCAAAGTAGGGATAGTCGGTACTGGAAGGATCGGAAGAGTTATTGCCAAAATCTTAAATGGATTTGGTTGTGTCTTAATGGCTTCTGATCCTTCACCTGATTCCGAGTGCGAATCGTTCGGGGTCAAGTACGTTTCCTTTGACGAATTATGTTCGAAATCCGATATAATCACGTTGCATTGCCCCCTAATACCTCAAACTCGCCACTTGATAAACGCCGAGGTAATAAGGCGGATGAAGACAGGTGTGATGCTGATTAATACCAGCCGGGGCGCACTGGTTGACGCAAAGGCAGTGATTAAAGAACTAAAATCCGGCAAAATAGGCTATCTGGGCATGGATGTTTATGAAGAAGAGGCTGACCTGTTTTTCGAAGATTTGTCTAATCAGATTATACAGGATGATATTTTAGCCCGCCTGCTTACGTTTCCAAATGTCATAATCACCGGTCATCAGGCATTTTTCACTCAAAACGCACTTAAAAATATTACCGAAACCACACTCGCTAACATTACCAACTTTGAAGAGGGCCGAACGGGTATAAATGAAATTACAGCAAAAACTGTAATGAAGTAAGATTGTAAAAGTTTAGTAACCCCCCAAGCGGTATTCAATGTCGAGGCGGGTTCCGTTATCGACGGAGAGCACCGTAACATCTATGGACTGTGGAAAGGATAACCATCATGATAGGTAAAAAAATGGAACAAGCTCTGAACGGGCAGCTTAACGCAGAATATTATTCGTCTTACCTGTATTTGTCGATGGCGGCATATTTTGCCTCGATCGATCTGCCCGGTTTCGCCAATTGGATGCGAGTTCAGGTGCAAGAGGAAAAGTTTCATGCTCTTAAATTCTATGATTACATTATCGAACGTGGCGGTAGAGTGATATTACAGCCAATCGAGGCGCCGCCCGGTGATTGGGATTCGCCACTTGAAGCGTTCGAAGCTGCCATGACGCATGAACAAAAAGTTACCGGCTTAATCAATGACTTGGTCTATCTGGCTCGCGGTGAGAGGGATAATGCCTCAGAAATCTTCCTGCAGTGGTTTGTTAGCGAACAGGTGGAGGAAGAAGATAGTGTCAAGACCGTATTAGGCCAGCTAAAACTTATCAAAGGCAGCCCCCAGGCATTGTTTATGCTTGACAAGGAATTGGCCCAACGAGTCTTCACCCCGCCCGCGGCGGAAGGAGGCGCACAGTGAACAGTCTTCTATATATTCAGGCTTCTCCCACAGTTGATCGCTCGTATTGCATTACTGTAGCGGATGCTTTCATAGAAACGTACAGACAAAATCATCCGAATGACAAAATTATAACTTTGAATGTGTTCAATAACCCGATTCCTCATTTTGACGGACTGGCGGTCCAGGCCAAATATACAATCTTGCACGGGCAGTCACACTCGAAAAAAGAACAGCAGGCATGGAAAAATGTCGAGGAAGTGATTGAACAGTTTATCTCCGCCGACAGGTACGTCCTTGCTGTTCCAATGTGGAATTTCAGCATTCCGTACCGGCTCAAGCAGTACATCGACCTTCTCGTGCAGCCTGGCTATACCTTCAGCTATAGCCAGGAAGAAGGCTACAAAGGCCTTGTGGTTGGGAAACCCCTGTTGGCGGTGTACGCCCGAGGCGGTGAATACCCTCTTGGCAGCAAAAGCGAGATGTTTGACTTGCAAAAAAAGTATATCGAATTGATATTCGGCTTCATAGGTTTTGAGAATGTGCGATCTGTGGTTATTGAACCAACCCTCCAGGGCGGCCCGGAAGTCGCATCCGCAAAGCGGCACGAGGCTATTGATAAGGCAAAAGAAATAGCCCTTACTTTCTGAAAGTCTGTGTCAAGATGCCAAAAAGATGTAAAACCAAAACCAGTATAAAACCAGAAGGCCAAAGCGGTCTTTTTGATAGCCACAGGGGCAAGTGGGCAACGCGGGCAGTCATCCAGCACTTCCGATCAAATTAGATCGTAAACGGGGCACGCATCGCGCGAGACCGCATCCGGTTGGCTTCGGAATCGCCGACAAACTCAGCTTTGCGAAGATCGAACGTCAGATTCCGCTTCAATTGCTCGCAGATGTCTGCAGCCAGGCAGATATTCATGGACTGAACCATGACTTCAGGGTTCGCCACCGTAGAGCGGCGGGACCGGATACAGTCGAAGAAATCACGCACATGGTTCATCTGCCGTTGTGTCCGGGCCGTGTATTGGGCCAGCACTTTATTGTATTCGCGCAACATCCCCGGCGATGACACATCAGGGTGGGAATAACCGTCAGCGGCCGCGACCCATCCGTCTGGACCATCGAAACGCTCACCACAAGAGCCATGCCAGTACTTACACGGTGCCCATATGTCGCCGCTCGCTCGAAACAAAACCAACTTCACCCCGTTGGACAGGCGCGTCACCATGGTCTCTTCCGGACCCGCATACGCCAACTCGATGCTATGAACGTCCGCCATGTCAAGTCCGGCCAGGGCTTGGGCCACGGTATGCGCGCCCCACATCGCCACATTGGTCGCAAAATCATAAAAGTGATACCATCCGCCATTCACATAATCGCTGTTGTAAGGGTGCCAGGGACATGGCCCCAGCCAGATATCCCAGTCCAGTTCATCCTTGGGCGGTTCCGGTTCCGCCGGCAGCCAGTCATGGCGGTACCCATCGCGCCAACGAATATCGGCGTAAACCGTATGAATTTGCCCCAAACGGCCGGATCGCGCCATTTCTATCGCAAACACGTGATTCGACTCGCTGAGCCGCTGGGCCCCGGTTTGATAGATCCGGCCATACCGCCGTGCGGTCTCCACTACCATCTGCCCCTGCGCCATCGTCAGGCAGGCTGGCTTCTCACAATACACATCCTTGCCGGCCCGCATAGCCATGACCGAAGCCGGCGCGTGCCACCGGTCGCCGGTGGCAATCAACACAGCGTCCACATCCGTGCGCTCTGCCAGAAACTCTCGCATATCGCTATACATGACACAATCTTTATTGCCATATTTACTGTCCACCATGTTCTTGGCTGCTTGACGCCGGTTCTTTTGGACATCACAGACAGCGACCCACTGCACATCCGGCTCGTGCAAAATCCAATCCAAATCGTGAGAACCGCGCCCGCCGATTCCAATTCCACCCATCACGATGCGATCACTGGGCGCAACCGTTGCCCCACGCGCCAGAGCCGAGGCCGGAACATAATAAGGCAGCGCCGCCGCACTTGCCGCCATCACCCCCCGTGCCAGAAACCGACGCCGCGTAAGTATCGTACTATTGTCAATGCCCATAAGATTCCTCTCTTTCTATTCGATCTGACCTGCAAAATTCTTTTCTACCATTCGCGCCCTTTAGCGTTCATTACCCGTTCCTATTCTTTTCCTTCCGCCTTTTTCTTTTTTCTTCCTCCCCCTAGTGCCTCGTGCCTCGTACCCATTGCCTTTCACCTTTCCTCCCCCGCAATACACAATACGACATACGCATCACCCTTCTATACCACAGCCCACCCAAAATGTCAACTCCCCCCACCATTTTCTCTTGTAGATGTCTCGGCTTTGACGCCATCAAGGCCTCGTAAGAAGAAGCTATCGACTTTCAAGTTTCGTTTTATGGCTCCTCACAAGAATCTGTGCAGGATTTTAAGCCGAAAACTACTGTATCCTATTGGCCTGCAAGGAGATACCTTATTCATTTCAATATCCGAAAGCGACCACCTGGATTTATCGCATTGGTGTCAATCCCGGAGTATATATGCCGGTGGCTCTTGAGATTGCACCATTAGCAAATCAAAAGAGCCAAACTCCGGGATTGACATTAAAACGCAAAATCCTGGGGGGTTGCCGGCAAAGCCCCCATGAAAAAATCTAATGACTTTTTACAATATTCATGCACCGATTCTTATGAGGAACCTTATATATAATTGCGACACAGCCTATTCGCAGGAATGACAGAGTAAATGGGGGGGAAGAAATCGAGTTGCGATTGACAGGGGCGGGAGGATGTGGTATAATGCAGTGTCTTATAGGATTATGCGTAACATTGCTCCCTGGCCGGCGTGGGATTAAAATGCCCTTGCCGGCCTTTTTTGGGTTGCTTTTTGTGTTGATGGGACCATAATGGGCGGATATGAAGAAATCTTTAGCACATTTGCCGGAATATAAACGCAAAGAACTAAAGCTGATCGTTAAAATTATCCGAGGGCAGTTTCCCTCCTCACATTTGATAATAGAGTTTTGTTTAGAATAAATGGCTGAAAGGCACGAGGCACTAGGGGGAGGAAGAGGAAAAAAGAAGAGGGAAGAAGTAAAAGAACAGGAACCGACAATGAACGCAGATGAACGCGGATGGATGCGAATAGTGAAAAATGGAGTTGGCCTATGGGATTTGAATCATATCTAAAAGAAATAAATAATGCTTACCAAAGAGGGGATGCGACAGAGCACACGCATCGGTCGGCACTTGAGGCGTTGATTGAGGGGTTGGGTAAAAAGATAACAGCGACGAATGAGCCGCGGAGAAAGAAGTGTGGGGCGCCGGATTTGCTGATATCACGCAGAGAAAAGAAAGTAGATAAGAATATCGGGTATATTGAGACGAAAGCTATCGGTAAGAACCTGAGTCAGGAGCCGGAGAAGATTACAATACCACGGGAACTGGCGGGGAAAATGGCTTATAAATCGCAAATAATGCGTGATATTATTAAAGAGACATTTCTGCAGGAAACAGAGACGGGAAGTTCACACGGGCAATTCGAGGCGTTCAGGGATGTTTTGCTGCACGATCTAACGGAAGATCAGTTTGCGGATATAACCTAATTTTGCGAAAGTTCAGTAAGTAAGATTAAAACCGCTTTATATAGGAGATTTACGAGTGAAAACTTACAGTGTTCTTATTCTTGTCATTCTACTTGCCCCTTTTGCTTCGGCACAAACCATTGATTTTCAGGACTACTTCGAAGATGCGACCATGCGTATTGACTATTTTCATACGGCCAATGCGACTGATGATGAGATCGCCATCGATCAGATCTATATCAACGACATTTGGGCTGGAAACCCAAAGAAGTTGCTGGCTCCGACGGAAAACGGCAGATACACGATAAAGGTTGTTGACATAGCCTCCAATAAGCTCATCTACAGCCAGCACTATCTGGATATTGTATTCGAATACAAAGGTACAGATGCGGCTAAAGAAGGACGTAAACGAACCTATCATCAAAGCGCGTTAATCCCCTGTCCCAAACAGCAGGCTCTGTTCACAGTCGAACGCCGTGACAAACACCATATATTGTATCCTGTTTTTACCCAAATCATCGACCCCAATGACAGGGGTATTAAGAAAGAGCCGGCTTCTCCAATGGATAACTCCTTCACCCTTGTAAAAAACGGTCACCCTCATGATTTCGTTGACCTGGTCTTTGTGGCGGAAGGCTATTCAAGCGAGGAGTTCGACAAATTCAAAAAGGATTCACAACGATTTGTGGACTATCTTTTTACGATCGAGCCTTTTGCCGCGATGAAACAGAAGTTCAATATCTCCGGGGTGTTCCGCGCTTCGGCTCAAAGCGATGTGGATTTCCCAAGTGAACGAGTTTATAAAAATACGGTGGTGGATGCTTCCTACGATACATTTGGTTCCGGCGCATACGTTACAGTTTTTGACAATAAAACCATGCGAGATATCGCCGGCAAGGTCCCTTACGACCACTTAATCGTGCTTGCCAATACGACAAGGTACGGCGGCAGTGGCTTCTATAACAGTTACACTCTGTTTACCTCAGACAACGAACGCAGTGCGGAGATATTCACTCACGAATTCGGGCATGGCTTTGCCGGCTTGGCGGATGAGTATATTGCTGAACCATACTTCGACACCTATTATACTCGCGGTGTGGAACCGCTTGAACCGAATATAACCGCTTATCTGAATCCCAACAGTGTCAAATGGGCACATTTGCTCTCGCCGGGGATTCCACTGCCTACGCCGGCCGAAGAAAAATACAACAATATGGTCGGCCTGTTTGAAGGAGCCGGCTACACTAAAACCAGCATGTACCGGTCCTGCCTGCACTGCGTCATGGGCGCCGGCGGACTGCCTTACTGCAAAGCCTGCCAGGACGTAATAGAAAACGTGGTCAAATATTATAGTAACTAAAACAGCAACCTCGTAAAACCTGCCGAAAAACTAAAATCCTGGCGGTTCAAGGTATTTGGAAAAAATTATAGGCATCGAAAGAACTGAATTATATTATGTAAATAAACAGAAAATGCCAGGCAAGAAAAAATAGTCCGCCAACGGCGAATCAGAGAGGTTGACTGATGAAGCATGAATTCAGCAGACGAGATTTTTTGAAGACAGTCGGCATGTCAGTAACTGTGGCGGCTTTACCTGGCTGCCATTTCGCAGGGCGCCAAAGCCAAAGCGAAATTTTGCCAGGTGCGGCAAAGTGGTCTATCGCCGCCGAACTGCCCAATATCGTAGTTGTCTATACCGACGATCTCGGCTATGGAGATCTTTCCATTTACAATCCAAAGGCAGCCTACAAAACGCCCCGCATAGATCAAATGGCAAGAGAAGGTATTATGTTCACAGATGCGCACAGCCCCTCTACGATTTGTTCGCCTTCTCGTTATGGGCTTTATTCCGGCCAACAGATATACCGATCGACGGGCCGGGGCGGCGGAGCCTTTGAAGGCCCGGGTGGTCCCAGCTATCTTAAACCAAGTACACTAACCATCGGTGATATGCTTCGATCCAAAGGATATCGCACAGGTGTGTTCGGTAAGTGGCATGTGGGGCTAACCTGGTACGATGATGATGGCAATCGCCTCGGCGGTGGTTTTGCCAATGCCAAGCTAATCAACTACGAAAAGAGCACACCTCTGATAGACGGTCCCAACAACAGGGGATTCGATGAGTCATTTGTCACGCCCAATTGTCCCAACACCGACCCTCTTTATGTGTACATCGAAAATGGCATGGTCAAGACGCCGGCTACCGTGGTACATCAACGCAGTAACCTGCCCAACCTGGATAGATGGCTGTGGGATAATGACGAGGGATTCATGTCCGTGGGATACGATTTTGAAAACGCCGATAAAATTTTCTACGCCAAAACCATGAAATTCATTGCCGATCACCTTGACCGCCACCCGGACAAGCCATTCTTTGCGGTCTTGTCAACACAGATTGCCCATGCTCCGGTGTTGCCGGCAAGAGAGTTTTGGGGCAAGACCGAAGGAGGCCCCAGGGGAGATTTCGTCTGGGAACTGGATGCACTGGTGGGACGGTTGCTTGACGAGTTGGATCGACTGGGCATCGACGAAAACACGCTCATTCTTTTCAGCTCCGACAACGGCGCCGAAACAGTTCACTATCACCGGATGTTGCGGGAATATGGTCACAATGCTTCGGGCCGATGGCGAGGTATGAAACGTGACGGTTGGGAAGGAGGCCATCGGGTTCCCTTTATCGCACGCTGGCCCAGGGCTATTCCCGCTGGACAGGTTTCAAAGCAAATGACCAATACTACAGATATCTTTGCCACGCTGGCTTCGGTTGTCGGGTATGAGTTGAAGGATGAAGATGCTACGGACAGTTTTGATATGTTGCCTGTCATGCTGGGAATTCAGGATGACGATGATCCTGTCAGGCCCTATTTGCTGACACAGAGTTTTAGAGGGGAGTTTCAGATACGACAGGGCGAATGGAAATACCTTGATCACATGTTGTCAGGAGGTAACGACTACTCAAAGGGCATTATGGCTCAATACCTTCTGCCTGAAACGGCACCCGATGCGACTGGACAATTATTTAATTTGAGTAAAGATCCCGGCGAAACCACAAACCTTTTCTTCGAGGAATCCCGCAAACGCAAAGAACTCCAGGAATTGCTACGCAACTTGAAGGTAAGTGGACGCAGTGCACCCAAAGCAAGGAAACCCATTGGCATTGAGAATATTCCCGTGATAACCGTAAAAACTAAAAAATCCACCTTTTAACGTCAAAGCGAAAGAAAAACGATGAAAAAACTGCTCTCAATAACACTCGTCCTCATTTTTAATCTCGGATGTCTTGCCCAGAATAACGCTCGGACAGTTGTTCATTTGGAAAAGAACTGGCAGTTTATTAACAAAGATATTGCCGGCGCCCAAATGCCCGAAACTAATACCGCCGACTGGGAAACCGTTTCTGTTCCTCACGACTGGGCGATAAAAGGACCTTTCGACAAAGAGATCGACAAACAAGTAGTAAGGGTTACGCAGGATCTTGAAAAAGAAGCCAAGGAAAGAACTGGAAGAACCGGAGCGTTGCCTCACATAGGAATTGGCTGGTACCGGAAAAGCTTTAGTCTTGGGGAATATAAAAAGGGGGAAAAAACGCTTTTGGTATTTGACGGGGCTATGAGCGATGCCCATGTTTTTGTAAACGGCAAGGAAGTGGGCAACTGGCCCTTTGGTTATAATTATTTTTATTTCGATATTACGGACTACTTGAAAGGCGGAGAGAATCTTTTGGCCGTTCGGCTTGAAAACCCGCCTTTTTCTTCACGCTGGTATCCGGGCGCCGGAATTTATCGAAAGGTGCAGATTATAGTAAAGGACCAAGTGAATTTCCAGCAGTGGGGAACCTTTGTCACCACTCCATTTATCTCGAATGAAATGGCAAAGATTAACATCAAATCGGCTGTTAACGGTGAAAATGTAAAAGTTGTAATCGAGATTAAGGACGCTGATGGAAAGATTGTCGCCATGTGCGGTTCGGATGAAATGTTTGGAAATCAGATCGAACAAAACATTGGAGTTCCATATCCAAAATTATGGAGTCCCGAAACACCGTATCTCTACACAGCACATTCAAAATTATACCAGGGAACCGAACTAAAAGACGAACTGGCAACCCGTTTCGGAATCAGAAGTGTGGTTTACGATCGTGATAAAGGAATGGTGCTAAATGGCAAAGTAACAAAGTTTAAAGGTGTTTGTCTGCACCACGATCTGGGGCCCCTGGGAGCGGCAGTAAACAAATCGGCATTAAAACGACAAATAACCATTTTGAAAGACATGGGCTGCAATGCCATCCGATCTTCGCACAACATGCCATCGCACGAGCAACTGGAATTGTGTGACGAAATGGGGATTTTGTTTATGGCTGAAGCGTTTGACGAGTGGGTAACGCCAAAGGTAAAAAATGGCTACAATCGTTGGTTTAACGAATGGGCCGAGAAAGATGTGGTGAATTTCGTTCGGGCAACCCGCAATCATCCCTGCATTGTAATTTGGAGTTCGGGTAACGAAGTGCCCGATCAAAGTGAACCTGATGGTCCCAAACTTGCCAGGCGGCTGCAGGATATTTTTCATCGCGAAGACCCGACCCGGTCAGTAACTGTTGGAATGGACCAGGTCAAAGCAGTCATAGCTAATGGTTTTGGAGCGGTGTTGGATGTTCCCGGATTCAATTATCGGGTGCATTTATACGAAGAGGCTTACGAAAAATTTCCACAGGGATTGCTGATAGGTTCCGAGACCGCTTCAACGGTGAGTTCACGCGGAGTTTATAAGTTTCCTGTCGAGAAACTAGACTGGAAAACGTGGGATGACCTTCAATGTTCATCGTACGACATGGTATCGTGCAGTTGGTCGAATCTTCCGGAAGAGGATTTTGTTTTACAGGATGATAAAGACTGGGTAATTGGCGAATTTGTCTGGACAGGATTTGATTACCTGGGAGAACCAACCCCGTACGGCATGGAATGGCCTTCCAGAAGTTCTTATTTTGGAATTTGTGATTTGGCGGGTTTACCCAAAGACCGTTATTATTTGTACCGCAGTCGTTGGAATACGACAGACAAAACCCTGCATATTTTGCCGCACTGGAACTGGCAGGGCCGCGAGGGAGAAATAACCCCGGTATTCGTTTATACCAACTACAACAGCGCCGAGTTATTTGTAAATGGAGTGAGCCAGGGGATTCAAAAGAAGAATTTCGATACAAAACAAAACCGTTATCGCCTGATGTGGATGGATGTAAAGTACGAACCGGGAACAGTTAAAGTGGTGGCCTTTGATGATAATGGCAAGGCTGTCGCCCAAAAAGAAATTCACACTGCTGGTAAACCGCATCATCTTGAATTATCGGCTGACAGAAAAGAAATTGCCGCTGATGGAAAAGACCTCAGTTTTGTAACAGTTACCGTGGTCGATAAAGACGGGATTCCCTGTCCGACCGCGTCGAACCAGCTTAATTTTAAGGTTTCCGGTGCGGGCCGATTCAAAGCAGCTTGTAACGGTGATGCAACCTCGCTGGAAATGTTCCACCTGCCAACCATGAAAGCATTTAGCGGCAAGTTGGTGGTGCTTGTTCAATCTTGCGAAAATGGTGGAGACATCGAACTTGAAGTAACAGGCAAAGGATTAGAAACGGCGAAAATGGCTATAGCCTCAAAATAGAGAAATAAAAGTTTCGGACACTTTTACTGTCAGTATCGCTGTTTCCGATAGCGTAAGCGGTGAATATAGCTGGTGTGAAAAAAAACAGTATTAAATGGAAAATCTCAGATTATTAAGATGGGAGATGTCATGGCAAGAAAGGTATTTGGTTTAATAATTGTGACGGCGTTGTTACTGTGCTCAATGTCGGTATTTGGCGATGAGCCGGCGGGACAAACCTGGCAGGGTAATTGGGAGTCGCTGGATTCAAGACCTGTGCCCCAATGGTGGCTCGATGCCAAGTTCGGCATATTCATTCACTGGGGCGTCTATTCCGTACCCGCATGGTGTGATGGCTGGTATGCCGAGTGGTATTATCGCCTGATTCAGGAGGGAAACGGCGGCAGCACAACAATGATCGAACATCATAAAAAAACGTATGGCGAAGATTTTAAGTATCCCCAGTTTGCCTCGAAGTTCAAAGCTGAGAATTACAATCCAAAAGACTGGGCTAAGTTATTCAATGAGGCCGGGGCCAGGTATGTTATTCTCACCAGCAAGCATCATGACGGCTTTTGTCTGTGGGACAGTCCCGACAGCAAAGGATGGAACGCTGTTGATACAGGACCCAAAAAAGATTTGATCGGGCCGCTTGCCCAGGCGGTCAGAGATGAAAATATAAAATTCGGCCTGTACATCTCCATGATGGAATGGGACCACGGTGACAACCTGCCCGGCAACAGGTACCCTAAAAACAGTGATGAATATGTAGAAAAACACCTTATGCCCCAAATGAAGGACCTGGTAAAAAAATATCAACCCTCCATAATGTGGCCGGACGGCGAATGGGATAGGCCCTCTTCGTACTGGCGAAGTGAGGAGTTTTTGGCCTGGTTCGCCAACAACGCAGCCAATAAAGACCAGGTTGTCTGGAATGACCGCTGGGGCAAAGAGACCCGGGGCGAGCACGGCGGCTTCTACACCACGGAATACGGCAAACACGGCAAGGAAGGGGGAGCACATCCATGGGAAGAAAACCGCGGCATCGGCGGTTCCTACGGATACAATTCATGGTACGAAGATCGCGATGATCGTTACCCCAGCACCCAGGAATTACTGGATGTCTTTGTCAATGTCCTCTCGCGGGGTGGGAACTTCCTGCTCAACATCGGCCCGAAAGCCGATGGTACCATCATCGACGTCTTTCAGAACAGACTCCGGGACTTTGGACGGTTTCTCAGGGCTAATGGCGAGGGCGTTTATGGCTCGAATCTGCCGTTCAAATCAGAGCAGGGCGATGATATCAAATTCACATGTAACAAGAACAATAAGGCAATCTATGCGTTTGTTAAGAATAAACCTGGCAACTCGATTACCTTCAATGGTGTCTTTGCCAGAAAAGGGGAAAATGTCGTCATGTTAGCTGACCCGCAAAGGACGCCACTTGCCTGGAGCAATCAAGGCGACAATCTTACTATCGAAGGCATTGACAAGGTCAGTCAACACGGTGAGTTTTATTGGGTGTTTAAGATTCCCGGCGGATTCAATGCTGACCCGGATGCCCCACGCCAGGTTGCAGGATCCGATCTCTACGCCTATTACACGAGACTGGATTACAAGATACCGCTTTCTGAGATTCGTATGGACGTGCCTTTTACCAACCCAGAACAAATCCTGGCCTGGAAGAAACGTTGGAAAATCCCCGCTATTCCGTCTGGCGCGCCTGCGATAACCGGCAAGTATGCGGACATCGTGGTTCACATTGACGAAAACAGAAGGCTTGTTTTCGGACGAGAAACGTCCTATTGCCCCTGGCTGGAGACTGAGGCCGGGAGATTTCCCTTCAAACAACTCGTCGAGTGCCAACCCGATCCGATGTGCCTAAGCTCCTATGTACGCATCATCAAGAACGAACCAGACGAGGTTCTCATCCATTGGTGCCATGTGCCCGATCCGAAAAGTATCGTGATAACAGAAAAGATCCACGAGCTATTTGCTGTGACGTCTGATGGTATGGTTGTTCGCCAGGTTAAGGTTGGAACGCAGAGTCTCGAGGATTTTCAAGACCCGTCCAACCAAACGGTTCAGACGCTTCAACTGACAGAAACAGGTTTCAAAGAACTCTCGTTGTCAAAGCTTGAGCTTTCCGGAAAACCGGGCGAGGCGATAGATGGAAGTCCGGTTAAGAAGAATATCTCCACCTCGCCCGCGGCATGGCTGAAATTTGATGAAGGGCTACGCACGAGAGCCGCAACCCAGAAACAAAAGACACAAGAAAGTGTAGGTGGAACTGCCTGCACCATATCCGGCAACAAGGCCCTGTGGAAGCCAGGCGTGTCGGGTACTTCCCTTGCCTTTGATGGATACTTTTCAAAGGTAACGCTTCCAAGAGAAAAAACGCCACGCGTAACCGACGAACTTACGCTCGAGGCGTGGGTGGTTCTTGGCGCTTATCCCTGGAACGATGCGGGGATTGTACACCAGTCAGAGGGAGAACCGATTACGCCGGAAGCATACAAGCATGGCTATCAGGATCCATACACCTATCGTCCCTGGGAAATGAAAGGCTACATGCTCGGCATTGACCCCTACGGACGGCCGATGTTTAAGGTAAACGGCAGTCAGGTCGGCAGCGGAGAAGTCCCGCACGAAGCAACGGTAAGCAATAAGCACGTCATTGCGACCTACCGTTGGGTTCATCTTGCCGGTGTTTATGGCAACGGAAGCATCTGTCTCTACATGAACGGTGAACTTATCGATCAAAAAGCTGCGTCCGGTGCCATTGAGGTGCCTGACAGGGACGTGATGATTGGACTAAACGGTGATGCGCAGAGAATTTCCGATCCCGTATCCCACAGCGACTTTGCCACCGACAACAACATGCCCATGATTTACGGCATTGAAGGGCTGATTGACGAGGTGAAAATATACGACCACGCACTGTCCGACGAACAGATACGCCAATCTTATGCTGCCTTCCGGCCGTCCGCACAGGGCGTTGACAATCCATCTCTGGAAAGAAGAATCCTTCCGGGTGAAGTGACAGGAAGACCGGCCAGTAAATTTGGGGCGACTTACACGACCCTGGAGTATCACGAGCTCTGGGATAATCTATGGAGGACCAGTCCCTATCGGGATATCGTGGTCCGATTCGATGCTTTGCCGACAAGTGTTGTGTTCTGGCAAGGGACGAATTTTGGTTCCGGATGGGTGACGGAAAAGAATCAGTGGATGTCCGATCAAAGCGCCGAGATAGGAGGTCCCCATGGCTGCGCCGAACACATGGCGGACAAACGGGGACGGTTCGGCCACGTACGGCTGATTGAAAACACCGATGCCCGCGTGGTCGTTCATTGGCGATACCCGTCGATTGACGTGGGATATGTGTTTCCCTCTTCGGATGTGTGGGCGGATGAATACTATACCATCTATCCGGACGGCGCAGGCATACGGTATGTCGCCAGAGCCAAAGGCGGCTGGCATGACACCCAGTTCCTGACACAAGCCGGCACCACCTGTCTCGACAATATCAGCCTGACCGCACTGACCGTGGCAAACATGGACGGCGAAAGTGCTGACTTGACATGGGAGTTGCCGAACCGCGTGCCAAGCAACCCGATTGAGAATGCTTGTATCAAAGTCATCAATTTCAAATCGAACTGGAAAGTCTATGTGATTTACCAAGAAGGGGCTAAGATCGAACAGTGGGGCCAATCCGAACAATCCAAACATACACCCGATCCCTTTGCCGGGCCATGGAACCATTGGCCCGTTGGGCTTAACCCGTCCGACGGCAGGTACGCTGTATCACACGACCGGGTTACGCATGCGGCTATTGGTGGCGCCGGCAACGTAGGCCCCTTCATCATGTACGGCTTCACCGACCAGGCCGCAACCAGCCTCATCCCTCTCGCCAAATCATGGAATCGCCCACCGAAGCTCAAGAGTCCAAGCGGCTGTGAAAGCAACGGATACGAGCAGACCGAGCGAGCATACCGACTTGTGGCAAAAGCATCGTCCATGTCGTTTGACCTCGATGGCTCAGAAAAAACGCCGATTTACAATCCGTGCTTTGTCATCCAAAAGTGGACAAATGAAACCACGAGCCGACTTGCAGTCAACGGTAAGGAACTGGCACCCGGCAAATCCTTCAGGCAGGGAATCACTCGAAACACAGACGGAACGAAAATGCTTGTTGTCTGGCTGCAACTTGAGTCCACCTCACCTGTCAGATTCACGGTCGAGGCCGCGGATTGAAATAAAAGTGTCAGACACTTTTCTGATTGTCAGTATGTTCACGATCTCAATGTTCCGTGCATAAGGAGTATAGAAAAATGCTATACTGCAAACAGAAAACCAATAGACCCTTGAAACGCTTGAGCTTAAACATATTCGTATTTTTGCTTTCCATGACATGCACGCATCTTCAGGCTGATGAAGCAACGAAACCCGTGACGTACGTGGATGGTAGATTGAGCAACGGGATCATTTCAGTTGCGTTTGATTATAAACAGGGCGTCTTCTCCATCCATGATGCACACAACGAGGAGGTTCTGCTTTCGGGTGCACGGTTCGGGTTGCCTTCGGGGGAAACCACTGGAAGCGTCGAACTTATGAAAGTGGAGAATGTGCAGGACGCCCTCGGTATTGGTAAGCGTATCATCCTGGAAGTAGAGGACAGGAACCTGCTCCGTTACTACACGCCGGCTAAGCGTTTGTTTTCATATACACTGTATGAGAACAGCCCCGCTCTGGTGTTCGGTTTCGGTCTGAAGACTCCTAACTATATCAGCATACGGCTGATGGAAAGCAAACCGCTTGCAGGCGGATGCCTCTTTGGCGGCAGGGATATCGAACGCCCCATGACACTCAACGGCGCAGCAGGAGCGGAAAAGACACAGGTGACACCTGGACTCTCGCGCGGTTCCGCCAACAGTCTCATGCTGACCGGGCTGATCGAGGGGCAACGCCGCACTGCCGTCTGGGGAGGCCTCAGTTACAACGAGTTCGGTAAATTTTCAATCCTGCAGAATGGTTCGCCAGGCTTTTTCGCCGAAGATCCCGTAGGTCGGCTGGTGGATGAAGATCAAACCTATCTGGCGGCGGACACTTTTTATCTGGATGTCCACACGCCCCAACCCTTCGAGGCATTGGAACGTTACGGATTGGCCATGCGGCTTGCCAATAACGCGAGTCCCAACGTTTACGACTTTCCTGTACTCTGCGGCTGGAGCGTTGGGGTTATGAGTAAACTACCCGACGTCAATGACTCGGCCAAACTGATTGGGGAAATTAACCATGCCAACAACTGTGGATTGACCAAATACACGAAGGTTTCCCTACGTCTCGAACCGGACAAGTATCACTTAGATACAGAACAGGGTTGGTGGGACGATGCCCACATGCGCAAATTCGGGCATCTGGTTGAGCCATACGAATCCATCGCCAAGTGGAGCGAAGCTATGTATTCCATGAATGGAATTCCCTATATCTACATGCAGCTTGGCATGCCGTCCGATGATTTCGTGCGGCAATTTCCGCAGTACATGCTTTTCAACGACGGATCCGAAGTCGATAAACGGGTCCCCGGCACGACGTGGAAATACAAGCATCCGCACAATCAGCCTTATGTGACCTACGACTACACTGATGAGGAATTCTCGAAATACTTTGTCAAGGTCTGGCGCAAGTTGCGTGAAGATGGCATTCGCGGGGTGAAGGTCGATTACCCCGCCACGGCCTGGCGCCCCGAAGGAGGATTCGATGACCGTTACGCCACCTGCAATGCCGCCTACCGCCGGGCCTTTCAATTGCTGCGTGAGGCAATGGGCAAAGATGGCTTAATCGACGAGCGCAATCTTGGTGAATCTTCACGTCCTTGCCTGGATATGACTGCCGGATTGGTAGATACCCAGCGTACCTGGGAGGATTCCAACAAATATGAACCGGGTATGGTCTCCATCAGCGGGTTGCGCTGGTATAAGAATCGGACAGTCTTCAACTACTACTCCGATACCAAGGCCGTGCATGGCCTGTCGGAGGAAACGTTGCAGTCATTGATCACAATGAATTTCCTGACTAGCGGCCGTCTGGACCTCTCCACATCGTTTTCCTTTTTTACCCCCGAAATCACCTGGATTGTTTCCCGGAGCTACCCGCACTACCGTGAAGCAAAGACGGCTCGTCCGCTCGATGCCTTTACCGGCATACGCGACCCGCAGGTTTATGACCTGGAACTTACGCCCGACTGGCATCAGATCGCCCTTTACAATACAACAAAAGACAAGGCGGTGGTTTCCACTGCCATCAGCGGCGAACGTGTGGACAACGCCATTGGTCTGGATTCGGCTGCGCAATATCACGCCTACGAGTTCTGGTCCGACACGTACCTCGGCAAGCTCCCCGGAACCGCGAGCATCGAGCGAGAGTTGGGCACAAACCATTGCGCCATGATCTCATTGCGCAAAGCGCAACCTTATCCCCAGGTGATCAGCACCGACCGCCACGTTCTTCAGGGCTGGGTAGAGTTGAAAGATGTCCGCTGGGATACAGAAACAAAAACTTTGAGCGGTACGGCCAGTGTAATCGGAGGCGAACCCTTTAAAATCGTTGTCGCCAACAACGCAGCCAAGGTGCTCAAGGCAGATGCCCAAGGCGGCAGATCCGAACTTAAACCTCACCCAGTCGCCGGCCTCAGTTGCTTGACACTCTGGGCCACTGCCAACACGGATATTAAATGGATGCTAAAATACGAATAATGCAGAACAATACATGAAAGGAACATGAAATGAAAGTGAGTTGTTTCAACAAGAGCTTGTGGTTGGTCACAATGTGCCTGTGCCTTTATGCTTATGCGGCAGATGCCGCCAAACCGCTGAAGGTCTATATCCTGGCTGGTCAATCAAATATGGAGGGGCATGCCAGGGTCGAAACGTTTGACTACATCGCCGACGACCCTGCAACCGCGCCAATGCTCAAGGAAATGCGCGGCCCAGGCGGCAAACCACGCATCTGCGATAAAGTGTGGATCTCGTATTTCACCGGTTGGGAGACTTTTGGTGAAGGTTTCGGCAAGTTGACTGCCGGCTACGGGGCTAGGGACAACCCCGCCGAAAACGGCGGCAAGATCGGCCCGGAGTTTACCTTTGGCATCTACATGGAAAAGGCAACAGACGTTCCGATCCTGATCATCAAGACCGCATGGGGCGGCAAATCTTTGAACACCGATTTTCGTTCGCCCAGTGCCGGACCGTACCAATTTGACGAACAGCAATTGGAAATTCTTAAAAAGCAAGGTCAGGATATTGAAAAGATCAGGGCCGACAAAGCCGAAGCAACAGGTCGCTATTATCGAATGATGATGGACCATGTTAAAATGGTACTGAAAGATATCAAACGCGTATGTCCTGTATATGATGAAAAAGAGGGGTATGAGTTAGCCGGCTTCGTCTGGTTTCAGGGCTGGAACGACATGTGCGACGGCCAGACCTACCCAAATAGTGATAAACCGGGCGGCTATGACCTTTATTCCGAGCTGATGGCACACTTCATTCGCGACGTGCGCAAGGATTTATCGGCTCCGAAGATGCCATTTGTTATCGGCGTCATCGGCGTGGACGGCGATAAGGCGACTGGCGGGTTAGCCAACATACGGCCGGCCATGGCTGCTCCGGCGGAAATGCCTGAGTTCAAAGGCAATGTCATCGCCGTTGAGACCGCTCCCTTCTGGGATTATGCCATGGCGGCCGCGCAACCCAAACAGGAAGAGTATAACCAGATCGTCGATACGGCACATACGCTGAACAAAGATGGCACTATTGACAAAGGATCAAAATGGGAAACGTTCTGGAAGCCGATTGGCAAACCGCTGCCGGAAGACCGGACCTGGCGATTCATTTCGATTGATCCCCGGGAAAAAAAGGACAAGCTGGGCGAATATGCCGACAGGCGATTCCGTGACATTACGCTTCCTGCCGGGATGGAGCAGTGGTACATGCCCGGTTTCGATGACAGCCAATGGATGGAAGGCAAAGCCCCCATCGGAAAAGGCGACTGGAAACACAGCGGCATCACCCTGGACAAACACCGCTCCAACTGGGGTGAGGGCGAATTCCTGTTGATGCGGACAACCTTTGAAGTTGACGAGCTTAACTACGAGGCGTATCGCATAGCCATATTGGCCAGACAAGGATTCAATATCTACTTGAACGGACACAAGATTCACACCTACATCTGGTGGAATGACAAACCGTACTATCGATCGATCATCCTCGGAAATGAAGAGATACAATATTTGAAGAAGGGGGTCAACGTGCTGGCGGCCTATGCCAATGACCAGTACGGCAGGGGCTCGACAGAGCATTATGCCGCGATTGATCTCTGGGTTGAGGGCATTACCCAACCCGACAGGGAGAAGCTCGACCGTCAGTTGGAGGAAATTCTTCCGCTCAAGGACAGGGAAATTCTCAAAGGCGCTTCAAACGGCGATTACCACTATATGGGCAGTGCCAAGATTATGGCACAGATCGGCAAGGCCTTCGCCGAGGCAATGCTGGAACTGATGAAGCAGCCGAAACCGGCGGTAAGCGTGCAGGAAACGAAGCGGTTTGCGTCCAAGTGTCTCGAACTGCGGATCGGCGATGTGCAGGGTTTTGTCATCTTGCCGTTGGAGGCGGCCGCGGACGGTTCCAAACCGTGGGTCTGGTATGCGCCGTCCTACTGGCATGGATATCCCAACGAGCGGTTGACATGGTTGTTCTCACGCCTGCTGAAACAGGGCTTCTACGTGTGCGGAACGAATGTCGGCGACTCCTTCGGCAGTCCGCAAAGCCGAAATATCTACAGCCGGTTCTACGAGCACGTGGTCAAAAAATACGGACTGTCGCCCAAGGTGTGCCTGCTGCCTCAGAGCCGTGGTGGCCTGATGTTGTACAACTGGGCGGTCGAGAACCCGCAAAAGGTGGCGTGTATCGGCGGAATTTATCCCGTCTGCGATCTGACCAGTTATCCTGGGCTTGGCGCCACTGCCGGGGCCTATGGCATGACCGAGGCGGAACTGAACGCACAACTCACGCAGCACAATCCCATTGAACGCCTGGCGCCGCTGGCGAAAGCAAAGGTGCCCATCCTGCATTTACACGGCGACAAGGATGACGTGGTGCCTCTGGAGAAGAACAGCGGCGAACTGGTTAAGCGTTACCGGGTGCTGGATGGTCCTGGCGAACTGGTGTTGATCGCGGGTCAAGGGCATGCGGAGATTCCGGAGTACTTCGAATCCGAGAAACTGTTGGAGTTCTTTCTTAAGCATGGCAAGGCGACTCCACCACCCAGCAGAAGGTGATCAGCAACAGGAACGATAACCTCGTAAAACCTGCTGAAAAACTAAAACCTTGACGGTTCAAGGTATCTTGGATAAGATTATTAGCATCGAAAGGACTGAATTATGTTTTTTCACCGTGTAAATAGGGAAATCCCAGATTAGAAATCTCAGTTCATTAATGTACAGAAAGGAAAAAGACAATGGAAAGAACAATGACAATAATTGCTTTAGTATGGCTTATTGCTGTGTGCGGCTTCTCAACAACCTCGGCCGAAGAATCTTCAAAGGCTCATAGCCTGGATGACGGACTGGTACGGACTCCGCCGATGGGCTGGTATCCCTGGAACCAGTTTGGCCAGGAGCCGCAAAACGAACAGTTAATCAAGGAGATAGCCGATGCGCTTGTCAATTCCGGTATGCGTGATGTCGGCTACTCGTTTGTGGGGCCTGACGAGGGAATCTGTTTCTACCGAGACAGTAACAACGGGCTTGTAACAAACCAGAAACGCTACCCCAGCGGCTTACGCGGGCTTGGGGACTATATTCATAAAAAGGGGCTGAAATACGCGTTATATACAGATGCCGGCACGCTCACCTGCAGCAAAGCAATGCCTGGTACCAAGGGATATGAGTTTGAAGATATGAAACAATTCGCCAAATGGCGATGCGATTATGTCAAAATCGACTGGTGTAATACTGAGGGGCAGGATATTATAAAAACATACACAAAGTTGCATGATGCACAGCATGCTGCCGGTCGGCCTATTGTTCACAGTCTTTGCAGTTGGGGCGAAGGTGAACCGTGGAAGTGGGCGGCCTCTGTCGGGCATCTGTGGCGAACTACTGGCGATATCTGTGGGCCGGGCCGTGCAGACTGGGAACTAGCAGTAACAATAGCATTTGAAAACGAGAAGTTGTACAAGTGGGCTGGTCCGGGCTACTGGAATGATCCGGACATGCTGGTTGTCGGAATGGCTGGGCTGAGCGAGTCACAGAACCGCAGCCTCTTCAGTCTGTGGTGCATGATGGCCTCGCCACTCATTGCCGGCAACGACCTGCGCAATATGTCGGCGTCAACAATACAAATACTGACTAACATAGAGGCGATTGGCGTAAATCAGGATCCTTTGGGAATTCAGGGACATATCGTTCGAAGTGCCGGCAACGTAAGCATCTGGGCGGGCAAGCCTTTGTACGATGGAAGTCAGGCGGTGCTCGTCTTTAATCAACAATCATCGCCTGCGGACGTTCGCATTGAGTGGTCGGATATCGGAATCGACAAGAAAGATGCATTATACGTGCGTAATTTATGGACGCATAAGACATCCGGTCCTCATACTGACGGTATTTCGGTTCCTGTTGACGCCAATGATGTGGTTATGCTTCGCATTTCCAAGACCAACAAGTTCCCGCTACCGCCGATCATTGTCGCAGATTCTTATCTTGTGTCGCTACGTGCCACCGACACAACTGCCCAGTCACTCTCGGCAACGATCACTATAAGCAACAAAGGCAGTGATGACTTACCGCTCTGGAAAGTGCACAAGGAACTTCCGGGTTGGTTAACTGTAACGGTAAGCAAAAACGGCAATAAACAAACACTGACTAACACGATATCGACGTCGGGCCTGAAGAAGGGTCTATACCATGCAATCGTTCGGGCCGATAATACCGAGCCGGTTTCGGGTAAGCCAATGTCCGCTGTCTATTATGACGTTGAGTTGGAAGTTCCAGGAACCAAATAAATAGCTAAATACAAAACGTCCAACCTCGTAAAACCTGCTGAAAAACCAAAACCTTAGCGGCTTGAGGTATTTGGATAAGATTATTAGCGCCGAAAGGACTGAATTATGTTTTGTAAAAGTTTATATGCCAAATGCAAACAAACATCTCACAGGAACTTTTTGCGTTTAGCCGCTTTTATTATTGTTGGGATTGCGTTTTTCGTCTCAGCCGGCTGCAGCGAAACACAGATACAGCGGACAGAAGCTGCTGACCCTGATATATATGACATGTCAGTTTGGGGAAATATCGCACCTGGTATCTACTCTGGTTTCGGATCGGTTGATGTTGCCTATTCGAAAAGTATTCTTCCGGAGGGAAATATTGCAGAATCGATAAAACTTCAAGGCTGGAAAGGGCAGCGAGTTAGTTGTAAATTGCTGGTCTGGTCCACTGGTAGCGAAGAAAACATAACGATAAAAGCAAGCGGGTTTAGTAATGACACTTATGAAATTAGCAAAAAAAGTACTTCAATCTCTGTTATCAAATATGTCCTGTCAGATGAGTTCTTAAATGAGATATCAAGATCATGTGGCCCCAGGGATAAAGATAAAATTCCCGCCCATCTCAGCCCTGATCTGCTTAGCAATGCAAACAGTTTTACAATTGATACCCCCGGAACCCGCCCGGTATGGATATCTGTGGATATACCGCCAGAGACACCTGCTGGCATATATAAAGGAACTATTTCCAGGCAGTCGGCTTGCGGTACTGTAAATCATGTTATTACCCTGGAAGTGCTAAACAAATTGCTGCCTGATCCTTGTGATTGGTCTTTCCATCTGGACCTGTGGCAAAATCCTTATGCCGTCGCAAGATATCATGGAGTGGAATTATGGTCACAGGAACATATTAACCTATTACGGCCGCTCCTGAAAATGCTCGCTAATGCAGGACAAAAATGTATTACAACAACCCTGAATGATAAACCATGGGGGGATGATAAGCCATGTTATGATGATTTTGGTTCAATGATAAAATGGACCAGGAAAAAAGATGGCACATGGGATTATGACTATACAGTTTTTGACCAATACGTCATACTTGCAATGGAATGTGGCATTAAAGATCAGATTAACTGCTATTCGATGGTGCCTGTAGGTAACAAATTCTCATGGTTCGACGAAGAAACTTCTGAAACTATTGTAATGGAAGCATTTCCCGGGACAGATAAGTACGAAACTTTATGGCGAAACTTCCTTAATGACTTCAAAGTACATCTTAAAGAAAAGGGCTGGTTGGATATAACAACCCTGGCACTGGATGAACGAGAAGAAGAGGAAATGAAAAATATGTTCAGCTTTTTAAAGCAAACCGCGCCTGAGTTTAAAATCACCATGGCTGGATTTTATTATGAGGCTATTAACTCGTCAATATATGATTTCAGTTCTAACTGGAGGCACACCGGTAAAATTTCAGGAGGTGTTATAGAATCCAGAAAGAAAGCAAACCTGAAAACAACCTATTATGTCGCCTGCGATATTCCAAAACCGAATAATTTCACCTTTTCACCTCCTTCAGAATCATGTTACCAAGGCTGGTTCGCGGCGGCTAAGGGCTTTGACGGATTTTTGAGGTGGGCTTATAACAGTTGGCCCCAAAACCCCATAGTTGATTCCAGATATACCAAATGGCCAAGCGGCGATACATATTTAGTTTACCCGAATGCATGCAGCTCAATACGATTTGAAAGACTCAGGGAGGGTATTCAGGACTATGAAAAGATAAGAATACTTCGTGAAGAACTCGCTGGAAATTCATCGGCGACAGCGGTATCTGCATTCAAAAAACTCAATGACTTTATGGATTCAATTGGCAGCGATGCTCTTGAAAACAGGTCAGCCGCCGACGTTATCAATGAAGGAAAACAGTTAATATACGAAATCGTAAAATCGGTTTATCATGATCAACCTGCCAGTGCCGCTCAATCATTGAAGCAGCCGGGTCTTCAACTATTGGGGAACCGCTTTTTTACTTTCAACACCGTAGTGCGCGTCAATCAGATAGAAACATCACGTGATGTAGCTCATGGTGAAGATGAATCGAGTATTCACTCTCCGCGGGAAGCCAGTGCTTTTCGCCAAGCCGTGGAAAAGGGTTGGCCCGGTGCCCGCATTACATGGGCATTCAGTTGGCTTGCACTGAAGGATCAGCGTCCAAATTACCGGGATTTGAGGGACCTGGTTGTTTCCTATCATAAAAAATACGGCGATGAGATCACCTTTATCCCAGGCGCGTATTTTGCCAATATGTATAACACACGTCAGCAGGTTAATCTCGACTTACATGAAGGTTTGCAGATGGTTTCGGATATGGTCGGCTCCGGATACCGTCCTCAAAGTGTCATCGCGGGTTTTCTCTCCGCTGAAAATCTAAGATTCCTGGCCGAAGAAGAAGGGATCCACGTTTGCCAGGGCAATATCTGGAGCCAGTATGCCATCGACAATGGTGACGGTGAAGGCTCGATATCCTATCCCTACTACCCGTCACGGGAGCATTTCTGCAAGCCCGCACAGGGCAAAGAAGACTTCATCGATTGCGTCAATCTCGATGGCTGGACCATGGATTTTCTGAGTGCAAGGTATCCAGGCGGAAGAACTGTTGATGGCCAATGGTGCGGCAGTCGCCAAGGTGTAGGACCTATTGAGACCGTGATCAGATTAGGAACCGAACAAGGAACCAAAGAGATGCTTGCCGTCACAGCCGCCCATTTCGACAAGGGATTTGAGCTGAATAATTTTGCATGGGTAACTTGCATCTGGGAGTTGTGCCTTGTTGAAGGACGCAAAATATATGGCTATAAAGGACGCAACGGACTCGATGGCATGGCTATTTGGTTCAGTGAAATGCGGCGGCGCTGGCCGGATGCAAAGTGTATCACGAATGGCGAGTTTGGCATGCTCTGGCGCGAGCAGTTCAAAAACAATGACAATATCAACTATCGTTTCGTCCAGCGCGGATCGGGAGTGTGCGGGTCTGAACCGGAATTGGAAATTAAATGGTTTATGAACAAAGATTTCCGCCTGGCCCTTTTAAGAAACTGGCAAGCCAATACCCCCGAAGAACTCATCGATTTCACCCGCTACGACCTCAAGGCCCAGGAACCCACCGACCCAAAACCATCTCAACACATCCGCAATTGGAGCTTGCTCAACCGACTCAACCAGAAGGCAGTTCGACCGCAGGATAAGCCAATTTCTATCGGACAATTGAACGCCGACGAACAGGCGATAATCAAGGATCGATACCCGGAGTTGATAAATGGCGGCTCCAGGTAATTGGAGAAACAATGTCGGGGGCTGGTTTTGGAACGTGTAAAGAAATAAGGATAAAAGAGCATGAAACGAAGAGATTTTCTCAAAACTGCCGCAATAAGTACGACCATGCTGCTGGCAGACGGTTGTTTGCAAAGTGTTCGACGAGCTTCTGAAAAAAAACCGAATATCGTATTTGTCTTTGGCGATCAGTGGCGGGCGCAAGCCACCGGTTACGGCGGCGATCCAAATTTGCACGGCAAAACGCCCAATCTCGACAAACTCGCCGCTGAAAGCGTTAACTTGTCCAATGCGGTTTCTACGTGTCCGGTCTGTACGCCCTACCGCGCCAGCCTGCTTACGGGGCAGTATCCGTTGACCCACGGCCTTTTCCTTAACGATGCTCCCCTTAAAAACGAAGCGATCACCATCGCCGAAGTATGTAAAGACGCCGGGTACGATACCGCTTATGTGGGCAAGTGGCACATCAATGCGGGCGGCCGCAGCAATTACATCCCAGAAGATCGTCGCCAGGGTTTTGATTACTGGAAAGTCCTTGAATGTACGCATAATTACAACAACTCACCTTATTACGCCGGCAATGACCCGACAAAGCTTTACTGGAAGGGTTATGACGCTATAGCTCAGACTCGCGACGTTGGGGAGTATATAAAGGCCCATGCCGAAAACAACAAGCCGTTTTTAATGATGCTCTCGTGGGGACCGCCTCATGACCCCTATGGGACGGCTCCGGAAAAATACCGGCAAATGTTCAAAACCGAGGATATTCAACTGCGGCCTAATGTCCCGGCAAACAAAGCAAAAGCAGCAAAAAAAGAGTTGGCTGGATATTACGCGCATATTGCCGCCCTTGATGACTGCATGGGAAATATCGTAGAGGCTATCGACAAGGCAGGCATAAAGGACAATACGATTCTGGTATTCACTTCGGACCATGGCGACATGCTCTATTCGCACGGACACCGAAATAAACAGAGACCCTGGGACGAATCGGTCAGGGTGCCTTTTCTTATCAGATACCCCGCCAAACTCGGCAACAAAGGCAGGAATATTGATATGCCGTTTGGTTCCACGGATATAATGCCCACGCTTCTTTCCATGTGCGATCTGAATATCCCCAAAAGCGTCGAAGGTGTTGACTACTCGCGGGTCCTCGCCGGTAAGGTCAAGGCCCCGGACAACGCCGCTTTGATCGAATGTCCCTCGCCGTTCGGCCAGTGGCTGCGAATAAATGGCGGCAAAGAGTATCGAGGAATCCGTACGAAAAGATATACGTATGTACGCGACCTCTATGGCCCATGGCTGCTCTACGACAATCAAAAGGACCACTATCAGCAAAACAATCTTGCTAATTCTCCCCAAACAGCATCTTTACAAGAAAATCTGGATGCGAAACTGACGGCAAAACTAAAAGAACGTGGCGACGAATTCAAACACGGTAGTGAATATGTCAGGAAGTGGGGCTATGAAGTAGATGAGCATGAAACATTGCGCTATTCAGATTAATCCAACGGATGTTTGCTTTTTAACCGTGTAAATTGAGTTGCGAAAAAGCTGAACTGCCAACTCAAATGGAATTGGTTTATGAATGAAAATTTGACAAACACAATATCTTATTCACTGCTGCCAGGCGTAAAATCACCCGCTCAGTATATCGGCGGTGAGGTCAATCAGATTCGCAAGGAATACCGACCGGGTGATGTGACGGTTGGGTTGGTTTTCCCGGATACGTATGCTATCGGCATGTCGCATTTGGGCTTGTCTATTCTTTATACCATTCTTAACCGGATGGACTATGTAGTCGCCGAGCGGGTGTTTTGTCCATGGATCGATGCCGGCCAGGCCATGAGGGAGCAGCGGATTCCATTGTTTTCATGGGAGTCGCGACGGCCGGTGAGGGATTTTGATATTCTTGGCATCACTTTGCAGCATGAGCTGGCCTACAGCAATGTTCTTTATCTGCTGGATTTGGCGGGCATTACTTTTCGAGCCGAGCAGCGAAGTGAAAATGAACCGCTGGTCATTGCAGGCGGGCCGCTGGCTGACTGTTGCGAGCCGGTGGCTGACTTTTTTGACCTGGTGATCATCGGAGACGGCGAGGAATCGCTCCCGGCGGTGGTTACTGCCTTTGGTCAGTTGCGTAAACAAAAATGTTCTCGCCGGGAACTGTTACTGGAACTGGCCCGGCAGTTTCCGTTTGTTTATGTACCGCGGTTTTATCATTGTGAATATGACAGTGACGGATATTTAACTGCCTGTGAAGCTGCCGAGCGTGGCGTTCCTGCTTGTGTGCACCGAGCCCAGGTTGCCGATCTCGACAATGCGGTTTTCCCGACGGCGCCAATTGTGCCGCATATCGAAACCACGCACGACCGTATCGCCATTGAGATCATGCGAGGCTGCCTGCATCGCTGCGCGTTTTGTCATGCCGGTCACACCCGTGGTGCTGTTCGCTGCCGTAGCGTCGATCGCATTGTCGAATTGGCATGGCAAAGCTACTTGAACACCGGCCACGATACTGTATCACTGCTGAGTCTGTCCACCAGCGATTATCCGAAACTGGGCGAGTTAGTTGGAAAGCTTTATCAGAAGTTTGAAGGCCGTCGTGTTGGGATTTCTTTACCTTCGCTGCGTGTCGATAGCCAACTGCACGATGTACCAGGCCAGGTTGCCGATGTTCGCCGGGAAGGGCTGACCGTCGCGGTTGAGACCGCCGCCGACCGAATACGCAAGGCCATCGGCAAAAGCGTTACCGATGTCGATCTGCTGGCGACCATGACCAACGCTTATGAAGCTGGCTGGCACAAGGTGAAACTGTATTTTATGGTTGGTTTCCCTGGTGAGACGCCTGACGATGTGATGGCTATTGTCGATCTTGCCGGGCGGATATCCCGCCTGCGCCGTGAAATTGCTGGTCAGCCCGCTACGGTCAACGCGGCTGTGTCATGGCTGGTTCCCAAGCCGCATACCCCGTTTGCCTGGATTGCCCAGGAAAAAATCGAATACTTTCAGGACGCCAAACGCCGCCTGATAGACGCGAAAAAGCAGTTGCGTGGCGTATCGTTAAATCTGAAATTTCATCACATGGAACGCTCGATACTGGAAGCCGTATTCGCCCGTGGTGACCGCCGTTTGAGTCATGTGATCGAGGCGGCATATCGGGCCGGCGCCCGCTTCGACGCATGGGACGAATGTTTCAGTCACCATCGATACGAAGAAGCCTTCAAGCAGTGCGATCTCGACCCGGCTTTTTACGCCCACCGGCAACGCAGCGAAAACGAACTCCAGCCCTGGTACCACCTCGCCGGCGACAATCACGACCAACTGTACCGCCGCTTCCAACGCATAATGCAAATATTGAAAGTTGACTCATAAATATGAATTCGGTAATATACTTGTAATGATTGAGTTTTTAAGTTTTCCACAACAGATATCAACTAACTCAAACTGACCGCTTTACGCTGGCAAGTACGCATAACTACTTTACGGACACTTAGTTATAACGAATAAGTGCAACGTCGATCTCAAAATTACTAGTGCCTAGTGCCTATTGCCTTCAAAATGGCCGATTCGTTAGAATCGGTTAGTTTGAGTAACTAAGGTTTTTCAAAAGTCCATTTATTAAAGGAAAAGAGCAATGAGTAACGAACATCTACATTCTCGTTTGGGGCCGTGTGGCTGTTGTATGTCAAAGGCAGGCGGTGGGATAGATCGCCGTGAATTTATGGTCGGTCTCGGCGCGGGCGTGGCCGTGAGCGGATGGGCGATGGCGGCGATGGGAGCGGTATCGGATATGGTTGGTGAAGGAATTTATAAACCAGCGGCGCCGGTTCCATTGAAAGTGCAGCCGGTACTGACCTGCACACTGTTCAAACGAGAAAACCAGACCAGTTGGCGGTCGTGGGGCGGCCTCCACAGCGAAAAAGACATCGAAGATGAAAAACAGCGGATCGGGCGAGAACTAAAAAAACTGTCCGCCGAGTCCGAATTTCCTTTGGAGATTCTACCGCTGATTACGCTGAACAATGCCGAACAAGCGGCCCAGGTAGCCAAAGGCGACCACGATGTGCTGTTGATGTACGCGGCAAATTCGTGGCTCAATATTCTGGAAGCGCTTACCAATCCCGAAAAGTGGACGATTGTTTTCGTCAGGCACAAGTCCGGTCCGGTGTATCTATGGTACGAAATCGCACATAACCGTTATCTGCGCAAGACCGTGGATGAATACGGTCAGCCCGGTGTCGATCATCAGGATGTGGTGGTTGATCGGCCCGATGAGATTCAGTGGCGGTTGCGGGCGCTGTGCGGACTTAAAAACACGTTGGGGAAGAAGATCGTCGCGATAGGTGGACCGAGTGGCTGGGGCGCCGGTGGCCAAGAAGCGCCGGATATTACACGCAATTTATGGAAAATGGACATTCAAACGGTGGACTATGAAACACTCGGTCAGTTGATAAAGAAAGCACGGGAAAATACATCGCTGGTCAAACGCAGTACCCGCTCAGCCGAGCAATATCTCAATGCCGGCGGAGTTTCGCTGGAGACCGGTAAGGAATTTGTGATAAACGCGTTTGTTCTTACAGAGGTATTCAAGAGTCTTATCAGCGAGGCCCAGACCGATGCCCTTACCATCAACGAATGCATGGGGACAATCATGCCCATTTCGGAAACTACGGCATGTTTACCGCTGAGCCTGTTGAATGACAGCGGATATACGGCATATTGCGAGTCGGATTTTGTGGTTATCCCATCCGGAATTTTACTGCACCATATTTCCGGGCTGCCGGCTTTTCTCAACGATCCGACGTATCCGCACGATGGTATTGTGACGCTGGCGCACTGCACAGCGCCGCGGAAAATGGACGGCAAGCGCCACGAACCGGTAAGGATACTGACACATTTCGAGTCGGATTACGGAGCGGCGCCGAAAGTCGAGATGAAACTTGGTCAAAAGATCACGGTGATCGATCCGGATTTCGCCAGTAAGCGATGGCTGGGTTTCGAAGGTGAGATTATCGACAATCCGTTTCTGGACATCTGCCGTTCGCAGATCGATGTGCGAATCAACGGGGATTGCGATAAGCTCATAGCCGAGACTAAAGGCTTTCACTGGATGGTCTGCTACGGAAATTATCTCAAAGAAGTCGGTTATGCCTTGAAGAAGGTCGGCGTGAACTGGACGAACCTGACTTAATGGAACCTCCCTTAAGAACAAAGGTTTTGCAAAAGCCCGGTTGAAAGGTCTCCTTTCTTTTCGGTCGTCTGCGCACGTCCTATAATACCCTGCCGGATGTATTATACATCGTTTTATAGGTGTTTGTCGGGGGTAGGGGTGCCAATTGACAACAGCCACAAGCTAAGAGTGCCGATCTGTAATGCAGGTGAGTCAAACTATAAGACCATGATTTAAAAGTAGGGTGGCCAATTAAAGTTGGAGAAGTATTGATATGCCGATTTTGACTTCCCTTGCAGACCTAAAACCGGGGATGTGCCTCAGCAGTAACATTGTGAACAAGTACAGTGTACTGCTGCCTAAAGGTCACGAACTTACCGAAAAGGATATCGCTACCCTGGCGTGTCTGATTCCCAACCAGGATGTCCATGTGTTTGACCCGGATCTCGACGGTATTGTGGATTTCGAGGATGTCACTCACGCTCAGACGGTCTCTCGGATAGTTCGGGAAAAGTCCACCACGGTAATAGACAAGGTTGCTATGCTGGTCCGATCAGGTAAATCTCTCTCTCACTGTAACGTGGCCGAAATGAAAAAAACTATCCAGGATTCGATAAGATATCTGACAGAAAATTCAGTGACAATGGCACTGGTGGAGCAGAGCAAAAACTGGGAAAATTATTTACAGGAACACAGCTCGAATGTGTTTTATCTGAGTTTGCTTATTGGCAACAAGGTCGGCAACTATATAAAGAACGAACGCGAACGTCTCAGTGCCGCATCTTATGTTCACAACTGGACCGATCTGACCCCTTTGGGAACGGCTGGACTGTTTCACGACATAGGAATGGTACCGCTGTCATACCTTTACCATAAGGACGGCATACTAACCGAGACGGAAAAAGAAATGTTGCGATTGCATCCCCACACTGGGGCTCAAATGCTGCCGGATTCGATCAGTCCCATGGTTCGGCTGTCCATTCGTGACCACCACGAAAACTATAAAGGCACTGGTTATCCAGACGGATTGGCCGGAGAATCGGTCGGTATCTTTTCCCGGATCATTCGTATCGCAGACGCCTATTGTTCTGCCACTGCCGACAGGGCCGGTTATAAGGGCAGACTGGAAACTTTGGTTCTTTATGAGATGCTTTATGGCGAATGCAAACAGTTTTATGACCCCGAACTGTTAACGGTTTTCGGCTCTCTGATGCCGCCGTTTCCCATCGGCGCAAAATTAAAACTGCAGGACGGCCGATATGCCGTCGTTGTACGACACAACGAAAAATCTCCATTTCAACCCCAGGTGATCATTGCCTTCGCCGATTTCAACAGGCAACTGCCCAGAAATGAAATCGAGCCGCCATTCTCTATGGGCGACCGTAGAGATGTTAAAATCTCGTCTTTTGCGGGCGAAGACTTGTCATTTCTCAACGAGAGTGTTTACGACATCCCTTCGGAACCCAAATACGACAAAGTACTTAACTTCTCATATCCATAACCATCCATGCCCCTGGAACCAAATCGATTCTCAGGAATGCAATTCCTGGTTATAGTGTGAACCTGGTTATTTTGCTTTCTTCGTATCCGATGCGAATTGCCTTGGCCTCCAACACGTCACCGGCCTTAAGATTAATTGGTTGTGCGTAGAGCTTCCACCGGTCGTTATTATTCAGCCGATATCCGATCGAGGCGCCGTCGGTAGAACAGCTAATAGTAACAGTCACCGTTGCGTCTTTTGCAGTGCTCGTTTTTACCGCCGGTGGTGCTGTTACCGGCTGTTTTTTGCCCGGCCACATTCGCTCGATAAGCTCATCTTCAGGAACACTGCCCAAATCGCCCGTGCTGGTTATCCATTCCTGTAACTGCACGCGCATTTTCTTGATCACATCCTGATGTTTAGCAGAGTCGATCAGGTTATTGATCTCGTACGGATCGGCGACAATGTCATAAAATTCCTCGGGCGGCTTGGTAGGTTGAAAGAACAGGCTCGCAGCCCCTTCGAGTTTACCGGCATCGTTAAGCCGACGCCACTCCTTCATGATCGGCATCTTATCGCGGTAAGGGATCGGTTGGGCATAAGGTCTTTCCGGCATAAAATTGTGTATATATTTGTATCGCTTATCGCGGATACAGCGTATATGGTCCACGCCCAGCAGATCCATACGTTCACGCCCGGCGATGATATAGTCGGCCGGTTTGCGCTTTTGATCACCCAAAAACGCTTTCCCCTCCATATACGAAAGCACCTTAATCTGGGCGATACTCAGGACCGTTGGTCCAAGATCGACCAGGCTGACAAAATCATCGCATACGCTGTTTGGTTTAATCTTGCCGGGCCAGCGAACAATCAGTGGCACATGGATACCGGAATCATAAAGCCACCGTTTGCACCGGGGCAGACCTCGCCCGTGATCGGACCAGAAAAACACGACTGTATTTTCAGCCAACCCATCTTTGTCAAGCCTTTCGAGGATATCTCCCGCCTGTTTATCCATTTTCGTCACGTTATCATAATACCGTGCCAGGTTCTCACGAATGATAGGCGTATCGGGATAGTAAGGCGGTACGATCACCTTGGCGGGATCGTGGATGAGCGTCTCATTTTCTTTCGGCCAATTCTGTGACTCATGACTTATCGTCAGGTTGATTACGCTGAAAAAGGGCATCTCCCCAAGCCGATCCCGCCAGTCGCGACCCTCGTCCCATGCGGTAAACGGACTGTCGAACTGATAATCGGTTTTTTTATGGTTGGTGCAGTAGTAGCCGTTAGCACGAAGATATTCCGTAAAGCACTTCACGTATGGTGGCGGCACAGCCTCATAGCCTTTCATGCCGGTACGCATGTGCATGGTGCCGATGGTACTCGGATACATCCCCGTAATCACCGACGAGCGGGTGGGGGCGCACACCGGATAGGGCACAAACGCACTATCGTATCGACACCCTTGCCGCGCCAGCCCATCCAGATTAGGTGTATCGGCGTACTTGTCGCCGTAGCATCCCAGGTCCGGGCTGGTATCTTCACAGCTTATCCATAAAATATTGGGACGCGAGATCCCTTTCTCCACTGGCCCTTCACCTGCCAGCAGCGCCTGCGACAGCCCCGGCACGGCGATAGCCATACCTGCGGTCTTAAGAAATTCACGGCGTTGCATAGCTGCCCTCCTGTCTATGCCTTTGAATCATTTATTCTTTTTTTCTTGTTTTGCTTTTCGTTTTTCCTTCGGAGTAAGCAGAGCTTTTTTCTGGTCTTCTTTTTTGCCCTTATCCCTTTTTCCCTTATCACCCATATCTATCTCTCCTTGTGTCAAAATTTCCTCAATTTCGCAACTTTACCATTCCAGCGAGCGACCAACGGAAGCGGCCCTTTGCCAACTATCTCCAACATAAAAAGTGGCTATGCCACCTCCTTGTGTCAAAATTCCTTATATATACTCATAACGACTTAATTCTACCTGCTATGGTACCACCTCACCTTTTATTTGTCATCTATTAATTTCGCCAACAATTCTTTTGTCTTTTCGCCTATCGGCGTATAACTACTTTTTACTTAAAAGCTCAATTTCTTGTAATACCAAACCGTAATGGCTTCCGGGCGGATCCACTTTAATTACTTCGTTTCGATAGCCTGGGGAAAAATTCGCCGAATAACACAGCCATGCTTTCCTGCCATTTTCGCTGATAAATTTTGATGGAAAGTTGAGAAAATACCCTTGTTGACCAAAATCCTTCATATATACGACCAGTTTCCACGGACCGGTTACGTTATCCGATTCCAGTATGTATGAATTCATCTTTTCAACCGTGGGCCAGCCATCGGTAACGCACATCAAGTATTTTTTAAGTGGTGCGTTATACGTCATGGTTACGCACCCGCAATTGTTATTCCAATCGATTAACGGTTTTATAGAATCAAATTCGCTTTTCCAGATTGGATTATGACTTTCATCATATCCACAGAAAAATTCGTACTTGGAAGCATCGTTTATATTTTCGATACTTGGTTTTACCCGAATCAAGTAAATTTGGTCGCCGCTTATCCACGATAAATTTGCGAATCTGTATTCTTTGTCAGGATATTCAGCTCCATGCCCGACCAGATTAATTTATCGTCCGAAGCCCACGAAAAATACCACATATCACCTACAGGTGACGCCTGCGTCAAAAGTTTGCTCAGGCAGCGATGCTGAGTGTTGAAAATTTC
>CAZICK010000028.1:0-42372 GCA_964537505.1 uncultured Pirellulales bacterium | reverse complement strand
TCTTGGGCGGCATCATACCCTCTTTTCGAGTGTCCGTCATCCGTTTAGCACCTCAATTGCTGGAATTTAACTTTTTCTATTATACAACCCTATAAGGAAGACGCATTCTGACAAATTTCCATCCACTTTATGTTCGACGGATCAGTTTTGCAAGAAGATACTGGGCAAGCCGTATTATTAAGGGAACCTCTAAAAATTCATTTTTACTACGAACGGCTGCAATTTCCGTCAGCATCGTTATCGGCCAAAAATCGTCCTCAACATAGTTTCAACTATGCCTGCGGCGATTTTTGACCTCTGCCTCGCTGACGAAAATTTCGCTCGTTCTCGTGACAAAAGCAATTTTTAGAGGCTCCCTTAACACAGTCATAAATGGATTCTTTCCTTCCGTAACAGTACTGAGGCTCGACAGGTATTTCGGGATGCCGATAATATCGTTATTATCACCTACATACATCAAGGTTCCCAGACGTTTTATTGGCTATCTGTATCTTCCGGTGTGCTCTCGGGCGCATCGCCATTTTCTATACTATTTTCAAGTATGTCGGTATTGTCTTGATTGTCGTTTTGGGTTGTGTTTTCGGTTTCGTCATCGGTTTCCACAACGTTTTCAGATGTATTGTTGTCTTCTTTGCCGTTTTCCTTCACCACCCTGGCCACGGCCACCAGCTTATCGCCCTCATCCAGACGAATCAACCTGACCCCCTGAGTGTTGCGTCCGATGTCACGGAGCTGGTCCAGGCCGGTACGAATGATAATACCGCCGGAACTAATCAGCATAAGGTCATCATCTTCGTTGACAGCCTTAAGGGCAACCACATGACCGTTCCGTTCGGTGGTCTTGATATTGATCAGACCAATCCCACCCCGATTCTGACGGCGGTAGTCTTCCAGACTGGTCCGTTTCCCGTAGCCGTTTTCGCAAACGGTCAGCAGCGACCGGCCGGGCCGGGCCACGATCAGATCGACAACATGATCGTTGTCCCGAAGGTTGATCCCCTTAACGCCACGAGCACTGCGTCCCATGGCCCTGACCTGATCTTCATGAAAGCGAATAGCCATACCGTCACGTGTACCCAGAATAATCTCGTCACCACCGGTGGTAATACGAGTACCGATGACATCATCACCCTGAGCAAGCGTAATGGCGTTAATGCCGACTGTCCGAACATTACCAAACGCGCTCAACGGCGTTTTCTTTACAAAACCGTTTTGCGTGGCAAAGAACACCATCCGTTCGTCAAACTGACGAACCGGCAGTATCTCGGTAATACTCTCGTTTTTGTCCATCCGCAGCAGATTGGCAATGTTGCGCCCACGGCTCTGTCGTGACAGTTGGGGAATACTGTGAACCCGCTGCCAATAACAGCGGCCGCGGTTCGTAAAACAGCAGAGGTAATCATGCGTACTGGCGATGAAAAAGTGCTCGATAAAATCACCTTCCTTGGTATCACTGCCGATGATGCCCCGTCCGCCGCGACCCTGGCGGCGGTACGTATCGATTGGCATTCGCTTGATATACCCGTCATGACTGACGGTAACGACAATCTCTTCCTCAGCGATAAGGTCTTCAATGTTAAAACCGACCGCCTCCTCCGCGATCTCGGTCCTCCGCGGCGAGCTATACTTTTCCTTCATCTCATAAATGTCTTCTCGAATAATATCCAAAACCAAATCTTCGCTCGCCAGGATCGCCTCATACCCGTTGATCTCCTCGGTCAGAGCGGCAAATTCCTTAGCCAGTTTTTCCAGCTCCAGTCCGGTCAGGCGCTGCAGTTGCATAGCTAAAATAGCGTCCGCCTGCGGACCGGTGAGGAACTGATCGGTAGTGCTTTTCTCCGCCACGAATTCCGCCGGCAAAAGGTTTTTTAGCGTTGCATGTTCCATCAAACGCAGAGCTTTCGCCATCAGAGCCTGTTTGGCAGCGGGCACATCCGATGATTGCCGTATGATGCGGATAATCTCATCAATGTCACTTTGCGCCAGCAGCAGACCCTCTACAATGTGAGCACGGGTCCGTGCTTTGCGCAGCAGAAAACGCGTTCGCCGACGTATCACATCCTTGCGATGATCGATAAACAGTTGAAGCATCTGTTTGATGTTCAGCGTCTGCGGGCGATTCTTGACCAGGGCGATATTGATAATACTAAAGGAGGATTGCAAGGCGGTATATTTGTAAAGTTGATTGATGACCACCTGGTCCTCAGCTTCGCGGCGCAGTTCCACGACAATCCGCATACCATTACGGTCAGACTCGTCCCGCACATCCGAAATCTCAGGGATAACGCCGCTGTTGACACAATCAGCGATCTTCATGACGATTTGCGACTTAACCGTCTGATAGGGTATCTCATCAACAACTACCAGATTTTTGCCCTTTTTGGTGGTTTCGGTATGGAGCTTGGCCCTGACGATGACGATACCGCGACCGGTCGTATAACCGTCGATAATGCCCTTGCGACCGCAGATTGTCCCACCGGTAGGAAAATCAGGACCGGGCAGAACCGTCATAATATCCTTAAAACCGCATTCAGGATCGTCGATCAACAGGATCAGAGCATCGCAAACCTCAGACGGATTATGCGGCGGAATACTCGTTGACATACCCACCGCTATACCGACACTGCCGTTAACCAGCAGATTTGGAAACTTACTCGGCAAAACCGTCGGTTCGGTGGTGGTCTCATCGTAGTTCGCTATGTAATCAACCGTCTCGCATTTGAGGTCCTCCATCATATCGGCCGCCGCCGAGGCCATTCGGGCCTCGGTATATCGCATTGCTGCCGGCGGATCATCGTCGATACTGCCGAAATTTCCCTGCGGATCCACCAGCCGCTCACGCATCGCCCACAACTGCCCCATCCGCACCAGCGTACCGTACGTAGCCTGATCGCCATGCGGATGATAGTTGCCACTGGTATCACCCACGATTTTCGCGCATTTACGATGTTTAGCACGTGGACCGAGGTTGAGATCGTTCATTGCCACGAGAATACGTCTTTGTGATGGTTTAAGCCCATCGCGAACGTCAGGCAGAGCACGGCTGATAATCACGCTCATCGCGTAGTTAAGATACGACTCCTTCAACTCATCCAGTATAGACTTATCTTCGATTCTCTCGTTAAATCTCTGTTCGATCACCCGTCAAATCCTCTGAAAACAATACTTATACCAATCCTGGTCGCAAACTACAAACAACCTGGCCATTTTACCCGGCAACCACCGTCAAGGCAACAATATCTTCACCTCATCCAACAACTTAACTTTCGCAGTTTTTTTGCCCCAATTTTCATTCAACAGGGTCCCCTGTGCGAAAGTAGATTCTTATACCAATTGTATTTAATTAATAATGCGATTGGGGGCAAATAGCCGATCTGTGGCGGCTGTGCCTGTTAAGGCGGCCAAGGACATCAAGGCTCCAGTGAGGTAAGCCCTTCCCGAATGGCGTATTTTGTCAATTCGGCAATGCTGTCGATGCCCAATTTGTTCATAATCTGGCGTCGATTCGATTCGATGGTCTTGACGCTGACGTGGAGTTGTCCGGCGATCTGCTTGGTGGATTTGCCCTCGGCCAAAAGTTGCAGCACCTCGCGCTCTCTGCCGGTCAGGACATCGCTGTGGGAAGTTTCGCCCTTAGCCAAACGAGAGATGTAGTCCTCTATGACGACACCGGTGATTCTGGGACTTAGGTAGGTATCACCAGTCATAATGGTGCGAATGGCGAGTATGAGTTCATCAAAAAGGCTTTCTTTGAGCATATAGCCACATACACCCGCACTGAGCATGTCGGCGACAAACCGACGATTGGAATGCATAGAAAGGCCCAATATTTTGATTCCCGGGTGTTTGTCCAGGATTTGACGGCTGGCTTCCATGCCGTTCAGATCGGGCATACTGATATCCATAATGATGATATCAGGCCGGAGTTCGCTGGCAAGCTGTACCGCGATTCGTCCGTTTTCCGCTTCGGCGATTACCTTCATTTCCGAATTGGCCTGTTTTTCAATCAAAGATCGTAGGCCATTGCGTACAATTCCATGGTCGTCCGCCAAGAGAATTCTAATTGCCATTTTGTCATCTCCTGAAGTAGTTTTAGTCTCTTGCGAGTAAAGTTGTGCGTGAAACGGTCACAAAGCGGCAAAGGCCGCAACCCAATCCGGTGTAAGCACCTATGCAAACTGTTAATAAGATTTTGCGTAAGAAAACAAGAATTTACTCGTTAGTGGTACAAGTATTTACCTCACCAAAGATGCCCACATACCCATATTTGGTTGCGGCTCCCTGCCTGGTTAGGAATCACTCAGCGGTACTGCAAGCGTAGCACGCGTTCCATGCCCCGGCCTGGAGGCGATCTCAAATTGTCCACCGATATATCCCAGGCGTTCGCGGATGCTGAAAATCCCAAAACCGCCGCCCTGACTACGGTCCAGGCTGGTTTTCTCCGGGTCGAAACCAACACCGTTATCGGTAACGGTTATTCGAATTTTGTTATTGTCCTTTTTGATTGCCATCTTGATTTTTCGTGCGCTGGCGTGCTTTGTCACGTTAACCAATATTTCGCGTACGACCTGATAGATCAGGACGCGGACATCATTTTTAAGCGGTTTTGGCAAGCCGTCGTCGTCAAATTCCGTGATGGTTTCGGGACACTTCCCAAATTGTTCCCTCAGTAGTTCAGCCAGTGCCGCTTCTAAGCCCAACTCGTACAATATAGGTGAACTAAGATGGAATGTCAAGGATCGCGTGTCATGGATGGCCTGCCCAATCATATTGCTGATTTGCTTGAGGGTTTGGGTGGCTTCGTCCGAATGGGCCGAGGCACAGAGGGTGTCCAGATTCAGCTTGGAAAATACCAGTATCTGTCCGATGCGGTCATGGAACTCAGCGGCGATGCGCTGCCTTTCCCGCTCTTCAGCTAACGATAATTCGGAAGCAAGTGATCGTAGTTGCTCCTGATACTTCAAAAGCTTTTCCTGTACATGTTTGCGTTCTGTGATATCCAGAGCTGTTCCCACAAATCGTATTGGGTTTCCCGAATCATCCCTGATGACCTCACCTTGGGTGTGTATAGTCCGTATTTCACCATCAAGACAAACGATATTCACTTCGCAATCATATTCTTTTGTGCCATTAATGGCGTCCTGCATTGCTTTCTTGATAATGGCTTTGTGGTCTGGATGAACAAAAATGTCACTCCATCGCCCCCTGTATTCGGGGTCCGAGTCTTCTGGTAATTTATGAATACGGTACAATTCATCCGACCAGAACAGATCATTCGTTTGCAGGTTCCAGTCCCAGTTTCCCAGATGAGCGATCCGTTGTGCCCGCGTCAGTCTCTCCTTGCTGGCCTGCAACTGCTGATTTGTGGCTTTAAGTTGCTGGTTTGCAGCATTGAGCTGCTGCTGGCTGGCCTGCAACTGCTGATTTGTGGCTTTAAGTTGCTGGTTTGCAGCATTGAGTTGCTGCTGGCTGGCCTGCAACTGCTGATTTGTGGCTTTAAGTTGCTGGTTTGCAGCATTGAGTTGCTGCTGGCTGGCCTGCAACTGTTGATTGGCGGCATTGAGTTGCTGGTTGGCGGCATTGAGTTGCTGGTTGGCAGCCTTTACGGCTTCATCGGCCAATTTGTGCTCGGCTACCTCAGAAACCAACTGGGCCAAATCGCTGATCAGTTTTTTTTCTTCTTTGATGAAAGGCCCTTTGTCGATCGGAGATTTCTCTTCAAGGTAGCAAACTTCGAGAGAACCCGCTTTTTTGCCGTGCAGATCGATAGCCGCGGAAAGCATCCATGGAGTATGTTTGAAATTATCGGTTTGGAATTCCTTGTCTTTTAATACAATCCTCGCTGCGGTAGCTTCCGGATATTGCCAGGCAGGAGGAATCAAACCCACCAGTTGCTGGAGCAACTGGTCCAGTGGAATATTGCGCCGCCCCAACAGTCTTGAGAAATTATGGAGACAGTCAAGCTCCTTGACGCGATCCTGCAAATTATGATTAAGCCTGCGCAACTCGATTTCATTGGCCCGTAACTGCTGCTGGCTGGCTTGCAGTTGCTGATTGGAGGCTTTGAGCTGCTGCTGGCTGGCCTGCAACTGTTGATTGGCGGCTCTAAGTTGCTGGTTGGCAGCATTGAGTTGCTGTTGATTTTTGGCGTAGCGACTGAGATTATTCGGCTGTTTATCCATATTGTTTATAATAACACGATGGCAAAATTTTACGCTAAGGTTGGCCGGAATGGCGCCGAGTCAACTTCGCCCGGGCCGGTCGAACCGAAAGGTTGTTTTGTGGTTTTTTGTGAACGCCACAGTTGCATTTCGCAGCCGTTGCCTTCGGTATAGGATACAACCCCATTTTCGACATCGAGAGAAATGCTTCTTCTGGAGGTTCCCCCGATGGCTTGTTCCTTTATGTGCAGTTGCTTTTCTTTCAGTATTTCCAATATAGATTTAATGTTGCTTTCGCAGATGGTATCATCACTTTTTTTGAGTACGTTTGCTCCACCGGCTATAACTACTTCAATGTTGTCCTTTTTTGTGCCCAGATCGATCATCATGCCGATCAAGGTGTCGATAGCATTGGCGGCATATTTTGTTTTTTCGCTGTTTTTTTTGTCGGCTGGGGCAGTTCCCGGCAGCATAACGTGCGCCATCGCCCCGATATTTTCCACAGCATCATACGCTGCAATGGCAATGCAGGAACCAATAGCGCTCGACTTCAATATTCCTTTTCCCTGTTGAGCCCTGACCGCACCTGTTTGAATATCGATAATCTTTTCCAATTTCCAACTCCACTGGCATAAGGCCAACCAACGAATTCACTATTAAACCTGGTCAAAACCCAGCCAAAACCAAGACACTTCCCGCCACTATTGGGTGTGTTTTTCTCCAGATTCCTCCAGTTTTTCGGACAAAACCTCCATAGTCCAAAGGCGAATATAACATTTTCCCCCAGTTTTTGCAAGTATTTTATTCAGATAAAAAAAAACGATGTGCCGTATAGATGTAACTGCTTATTTTCCCGGAGCAAGTTTTTAATACGCTTTAAAAAAACACAAATTTTGCAAATTGTTAACAACTTTTCATTTTTTTTATAACTCATTTATGGAAAGGCAGTTACAGGCATAACAACAAGAAAGTCACAGGCAAGTTTGCTGTAACTGGTTGCTTCATAAGGTTTTTTGTATTGACACCCCATATATTGAGTGGTACCTAGTTATCATATCGATATGTAGGGTGTAGTCATTGTGGTGGTTTTGTCAGTATTGAGAAGGCCGTTTTGATAAAACCGGCTGGTTTGCGTTGTGGCGCCTATTTGGACACAGATTTTTGCGATGCCCATACTGTAAAGAGGATAAGGATAAGGTAATTGATTCTCGTTCGAGCGACGGAGGACAAGTAGTTCGCCGTCGTCGTCGGTGTTTGCTGTGTGGAAGGCGTTTTACCACTTACGAGCGGATTGAGGACCTGGTCAAGTTGACCGTAGTGAAAAAAGACGGTAGTCGGGTTCCGTACAATCGCAACAAGATTATAGCAGGGATACAAAAGGCCTGCTACAAGAGGCCGATTTCGATGCAGCGGATTGCCGAGGCGGCAGAAGAGATCGAAGAAGAAATACTGCGGCAGTCGGGTCAGGAAGTTTTATCGCAGTCAATCGGAGAATTGACAATGGCCCGGTTGAAGCAACTGGACAAGGTGGCTTATATACGTTTTGCAAGTGTGTATCATGAATTTGAGGAGGCAGGTCAATTCATAGAAGAAGTTCATGAAGTAATGCAGTATCCGCAGGAATCCCCCGGGCAAAAAAAGCTCTTTGATGAGGAGTAGATAAAGCTGCCATGTTGTTTGGAGTCACAAAAAGTGACGGGAGTATTGAGGTATATTTGCATACCAAGGTGATGTGTTCGATCGCGGCGGCGTTGGGCGAGAGCGGCAACTGCCAGGAAGGTTTGACGGATTATTTAGCCGAGGCGGTAACGGAATATGTACTTCGTCGTTATAGTTGTGCGACCATCGGCACAGATGAGATTCATGCAATGATTGAAGTGGTGCTCAGCGAGACGGGCTATGTCGAAGCGGCCTTGTGTTTGCATAACCACCGTCTTACCCGTGGAATAAAGCGTAGTCGTATAGAAGTAGTTTATAATCACAGGAGCGATCGGGGAGGTAATGGGGATGATGATACTGGTTTTGAGAGTTATACTGCTCGGCCATGGAATAAATCCGTGATAGTTCAGGCACTGGAAGGCGAGAGTGAGCTGCCCCGTGGCGTGGCACGTACAGTGGCCGGCGCGGTGGAAGAAAAAGTTCTCCTCATGGGTTGCAGACGAGTGCGTTCCTCTCTTGTTCGGGAACTTGTCGAAAGTGAATTGTGGGCCATGAGAGAAGCGGAGAAGGCATTGGCTGGGCAGGTTGAGGAGGAGGGCGAGGAATACGCTGGTTGTCACAACATGAACTTGGTGTCATGAAGCCAGCAATTGTGAAGTTGCTGCCGAGAGCTATGGTAAAAGGTTTTAGTGGTGATTCGCCACGGCTGAAGGAAGAGTCTGCTTTCGGCAGCAACTATATGTATGGACGAGGGCAGAGGTAAAGTTTGAGTTTGGTATGAATATACCGGCTGGCGGCTTATTTATTGAGCCTCGGTTTTCGAAGAAGGCGCCAGGAGGCGCTCTAAAGAGTAAGGATACTCTTTTATCCGGGGATTGCAGGAGGCAATTCCTGGGTGATTGGTCAGGTGTTGTCGGCAGGGAAGCTTGTTCCGGATTTGTTAAATGCGTGGCATGAAGGGTTGATCTCTCAGCGGAGAGAGCGTTCGAACCGATCGAGCAGTCGCGCTTTGCTAACGACTGGGGCCGCACCTGGCTTTTTTTGTAATTATCGTTTTTTGCGGTTTCGTCAGTGGTTTGCTCCCAAGGGTGGGGTGGGGGCCGGGGCTGAGCGGTCAAAAAACCCCCCATAAAATCTCTTGAATTTGTCGGCGCTACGGGGTATCTTTGGAGGTATTATGATAGACATAAAGGACTTACGCGAAAAAACGGATATTTACCGAACCGCCTGTCGGCAAAAAGGTTATGATGTCGATATTGATAAGCTGCTCGAACTCGACGAGTCCGTACGCCAATATCGCCGTGAGCTTCAGGATATTGCCACAAAGAAGAATCAGGTTGGCAAAGAGATTGCCAAGACTCAGGACGAATCAAAGCGGCGACAAGCTATTGAGGAAATGGCCGCTCTGAAGGCGAGAGAAACATCGCTTAAGGGTTCGCTGGATAAGCTCGAACCACAGATTAACGAGATGCTGCTGTTGATGCCGCAGCCGGCTCATCCGGAGGCGCCTGTGGGGCCGGATGAATCGAGCAATCTCGAAGTGCGTCGTTACGGTCAGGTCCGCGAATTTGATTTTGAGCCAAAGGACCATATCCAATTGGGCTCCAATCTGGGTATTATCGACATCGAACGCGGCGTTAAGCTTAGTGGTACTCGCAACTATGTGCTCCGCGGTGATGGGGCGCTGTTGCATCAGGCTGTTCTGCGGCTGGCACACGATATGATGGTCGAAAAGGGTTTCGAGCCTATGACGGTGCCGGTTTTGACCAGGGAAGAGACGTTCACAGGTACCGGCTGGTTTCCCGAGGGTAAGAGCCAGGTTTATCAGGTTCCTGAAGATAACTTGTTCCTGGTCGGTACCGCTGAAGTGCCTGTCACCAGTTTTTATATGGATGAGATACTCGATGAAGATGAACTGCCCAAGCGTTTCGTGGCTCAGTCGCTGTGCTTCCGTCGTGAGGCCGGGGCGGCCGGGAAGGACACATACGGTTTGTATCGGATTCATCAGTTTGAAAAGGTGGAGCAGGTTATCATCTGCCGGGCTGATCTGGAAGAGGTTGAAAGATGGCATCAGCACATTGTCGCCAATTCCGAAGAGGTGCTGCAGTCGCTGGAGTTGCCCTACCGGGTGATAGAGATATGCACCGGCGATATGGGGATGGGCAAGTACCGTATGTACGATGTGGAGACGTATATGCCCAGTCGGGGCGGCTATTGCGAGACGCACTCGGCGAGTAATCTGCTGGAGTTTCAGGCACGGCGGCTGAATCTGCGTTACCGTGACGCGAACCGTAAAACACGTTTCTGCTACACGATGAACAATACGGTTATAGCGTCTCCGCGGATCCTGATTCCACTGCTGGAGCTTAATCAAAACGCTGACGGAAGTATCAATATCCCTAGCGCTCTGAGGCCATATATGCACAACCGGGACCGCATTACCGCACCATAAGAACGGTTACGATAGTTGACTAACGAAAAATAAAATTGGGATTGTTTTGCCATGATTGTTGTGATGACTTCTAATTCTACCGAGCAACAGCTTAACCATTTGGTCAAAATGGTTGAGGAGATGGGTCTGTCAACGCATATTATTTATGGAACCAATCGAACGGTTGTCGCTGCTGTCGGTGACAAGCGCATGGTTGACAAGAGCGCCCTGGAGAATGTGCCCGGCGTAGAAAAAATCGTTCCCATTCTTTCTCCATATAAGATGGCCAGCAAGGAGGTCAAACAGGAAAAGACCGTTGTCAAATTGCAACCGCACGGTTCAGGTGTGGGTGGCGATACTGTACGTGTCATCGCCGGACCATGCAGCATTGAGGACCGCAATCAATTGCTCGATATTGCCGCTGCGGTCAAGGAGGCCGGTGCTGTGGGTCTGCGTGGCGGTGCTTTTAAGCCCCGTTCCAGTCCTTATAGCTTTCAGGGGCTGGCTGAAAAAGGATTGGAGTACCTGGCCGAGGCTCGTGAACAAACGGGTTTGGCTGTCGTTACTGAAGTCCTTACAGTTAACCATGTCGAGTTAATCTGCCGTTATGCCGATGTGCTTCAGGTTGGGGCGCGTAACATGCAGAATTTCATGCTGTTGCGAGCCGTCGGTGAACAGCCAAAACCTGTTCTGCTTAAGCGTGGCATGAGCGCCACCATGGAGGAGTTCCTGTTGGCAGCCGAGTACATTATCGATGCAGGTAATCCCAACGTTATTCTGTGCGAACGCGGTATCCGCACTTTCGAGGAATATTGTCGCAATACCCTGAATCTGTCGATTATTCCGGCCATTGAACGAGTCAGTCATCTGCCCATAGTAGTTGACCCTACGCATGGTACTGGCCATGCGTACATGATCGAACCGATGAGCCTGGCAGCGGTCGCCGCTGGAGCGGACGGTTTGATTATCGAAGTCCATCCCGACCCGGAACATGCTTTGTCTGATCCGGGCCAGCAAATTACGCCAAGTCAGTTCCGACAGTTAATGTCGAAAATTACCCGTGTGGCACACGCCGTCGATAGGAAATTGTAAGTGGCGTACAGTGCGATTTCGCTTACGCGGCTCTACGTGTCGCACTTTTCTTGTGTGTTGCTCATACGCAAAGTTAGAACAGGGCCTTTGGAGCCTAGGCCGATAATTTTATACGTTAACGAAACATTTATCGAAATCCTATAAAAATCCATTTTCGCGTAACAGGCCCTGTTGAATGAAAATGGGGTTAGAAAAACTGCGAAAGTTAAGGTACAGATAGAGTGGGTTTGAGTTTAAGGTGGGCCAGATGTAAACGGTTGAGATATTCGGGTTAGCCAGATGCAAAACTCTGCCTTAGATCGCTTCAGGAGCCTCCCCCATCCTCCCGCACCGTTATTGCCGGTGGCTATCTCCGTTATCAGTGGTATTATCATCGGGCGGTACGATCTTTTGCCGTTGCCGATTTTCATCGCAGGTTTGGTTATCTGTATAGTTGCCGCAGGAACACTTATCTTTTACCGTAAAGTTGAAAATCTTTTTCGCTATATTCCAGTGTTGCTGTGTGTTGGTTTTGGCTGCCTGGCGGGGGCGCGTTACCACCTGATCTACAGTTACTATCCGGGCAATCATATTATTTCATACTGCGATCCGTCCCGGCAGCGATTGGCCACCGTTGACGGAACGATCATAACCGCCCCTTATATCGCCAAGACCTGCGGGGCATTTGCCAAGTTCGATTCTCTGCACGAGCCGCATACCATTTTCGTTATGCGGTCACAGGCAATAAAAACCATCGCCGGGATGAGTGCCACTGGCGGGTTGTGCCAGGTGATCGTCAAACAACCATCTCCCAATCTGCGTGCCGGTCAAAAAATACGGATTGACTGCTGGATTTCCCTGCGAGGAGGTCCGAATAACCCCGGCCAATTCGATTATACGGACTGCCATCGCGCTGCTCGCAATCTCGTTTCCTGCAGCGTAAGCGTTTCGGATGCCATTACCATTCTTGCCGAGTCCGACGCCCTGTCAAATCTGTTCAAGCGTTTCCAATACAAAATTCAAACCATCGCTCACGGGGCGTTGATCGAAGACGTCTATATCGATAGCCAGGGTGGTACTGCCGAGAAAGACAGCCAGGATTTTTTGGCAGCCCTGTTGCTCGGTCAGCGTTATCGGATTTCACATTATTTATCCGACGCCTTCATGCGGACCGGCACGATCCATTTTCTGAGCGTGTCTGGCTTGCATGTCGGCATAGTCGCCGGGTTTGCCTGGCTGCTGGGTTGGTTTTTTCATCTGCCTCGCCGGCTGCAAGGGCTGCTCAGTCTGATCGTTATCATCGCCTACATTTTTATAATACCGGCGTGTCCGCCTGTGCTTCGGGCGGGGATCATCTGTATTGTTTTCTGTCTGGCCTATATGGGCCGACGTACTGTCAGCTCGCTTAATCTTCTGTCTTTTGGGGCCATTGTCATTTTGCTTGTTCGTCCGCTCGATTTGTTTTCGGCCAGCTTCCAACTATCCTTTGTCGCCGTACTGGGTTTACTGATTTTCTGCAACGCTGTTTACAATCGCAGATTTGCCGCCAATGCCAATCGTATTGATCTGGCCGTTTCCCATGCGTCTGCGGTACATTATGATATGACCTGGTGGCGGCGTTTTATCCGATACTTTCTGCGTGTCGTCTGGGGATTATTCGTGGTTGCCCTGGTGGCATGGGTGGTCGGTTTTGGGCTATCGGCTTATCATTTCAATCGTATTGCCCTGTTTGGTGTGTTCGCTTCGGTTGTTTTGTCTCCGCTGATCTTTCTAGCTATGCTTCTGGGTTTTGCCAAACTGATACTAACGGCCCTGCTGCCGGGCTGCGCGTGGTTACTGACATGGGCACTGTCGGCGATGGGCAGTGCAGCGATTTTTTTGACCGAGACATTTGCCCGCCTGCCTTACAGTAGTATTAATCTTGCCGCTGTTCCGCTTTGGTTCATAGGGATATTTTACCTTCTGCTGCTATGGGCCGGTGTTGCTGTTCGTCGTGACGGGGTTATTCCGCGTTCGTCGATTTATGGTCTGCTGGCCTGGGGGATCATTTTTGTCTGGCTGGCGCCGTTCGATCAATTTTCTTCCGGTGGAGACTCTGACAGCACAACGCTAAACGTATTAGCCATCGGTCACGGCAACGGGACGGTTGTGCAACTGCCCGATGGTAAGGTGATATGCTACGACATCGGCAGCACTTCCAACTTCAACCTTGCCGCAAATATCGTAGGTCCGTTCCTAAGAAGCCGCGGCATTGGACGAATTGAAGCTCTTTTTATTTCACATCCCAATCTCGACCACTATAACGGCGTAGTTGATCTGTGCCACAGTTTTGATGTTGGGGTGGTTTATCTTAACGAACACTTTACGAAAGACACAAATCCCGCTACCAAAATGCTGCTGGAGAGTCTTGAAGAAATGAGCCAGCCAATTGGATATCTGAGTCGCAACTGTCGATTACAAAACCATGCTTCCAAAGGACAAGCTGATTACGAAATAGATGTTCTCTGGCCGCCCCGGGATCACCCATCCTGCAAGCTTGACAAAAACGACAGTTCTCTTGTCCTGCGAATTTCCGATGCGAACGGCTCAATGTTACTCTGCGGCGATATCGGCAAGATTCCTCAACAATTGCTGGTGGAATTGGAAGCAGACGATTCCGGTCGTCTCAAAGCCGATCTGCTTTTATTGCCTCACCACGGTTCAATCAGCACTTTGATTCCTGAGTTTGTCCGTACTGTCGGGCCACAACTCTGTATCAACAGTTGCGGTTTTATGCGTCAGAGTTCACTTGATAAACTCCATCATCTTTTTCCCGATCAGAAGATTCTCCACACTTATAATACCGGCGCCGTAACCGCAACGCTCACGCCCTCCGGCGTAAAAGCAAGGACCTTCCGATAGAGAGTAAAGGACAGTCAAGTAAACCCAATGTGTGTCATTGTACCCGGCATTTTCATTGTGCGATTTCGCTTACGCGGCTCTACGTGTCGCACTTTTTCTTGTGTGTTGCTTACACGCAAAGTTAGAACAGGGCCTTTGGGAACCAAGACTGATGACTTTATACGTTAGCGAAACATTTATCGAAAGTATATAAAAATCCATTTTCGCGTAACAGGCCCTGTTGGATGGAAATTGGGTTAAAAAAACTACGAAAGTTAACTCATTCAGTATGGGTATATCGCCAAGGTGCGATTTTCTTGCTTGCGGCTCGATCAGATGCTATCATAACGTGTGTGCTTTACTAATGAGTTGCGAGAAGGTAAAGTTGCGAAGGCAAAGCGATGTTTACAAAGATGAAACCTGGTAAGATTGCTGTAGCGGTTTTTTTGTGGGGTTGTTTGCAGGCGGAGTCGGCATGGGCCTGCCGATATAACGTTCGGGACGTCGGTTTTGCTGATCTTGGCACCGAGTGGTATTATTTTTACGGCTATGTTGATTCGAACACGCCGGCGGAAGTGGTTGGGGAGTTTAAGGAGATATCCACGGCGGCTCTGATGGACAGTAATATTCGAGCGGAAATAATCGACGTCGATCAGCAAAAAGATCATCTGGCGATGAAATATGTCGATTTGGAACAGATACGATCTTTTCCGGCGGCGGTTCTGGTTTCACCGGAAGGGCAGTGGCTTAATGTTGCGGTTGTCAAACCCGGCGAGCCTTTCAAACAAACATTGTGGTCGGCGCTGGATGAGATCAGTTTCCGTGGCAAAAGCAACGAGATCCTTCAGCAGATCAGTGAGGTCTATGGGGTGGTGCTGTTGATTGAAGGGACTGACGCGAAGGAAAATAAAATCGCTCGCCAGGCGGCTTCGGCAGCTATTGAAATAATAAGTACGGAAATGAGGATGATGCCCAAAGCCATCGGCAAACCGCCGGTTTTGCTGGTAATATCACCGGATTTGTTTGATCAGGAAAGGATTCTGCTTTGGAGTTTGGGCCTGAATGCGGAGAAGATACACCGGCCATGCGCGGCAGTACTTTATGGTAGGATGCGGCGGATGGGACCGGTTATGACCGACAACGAAATAACCGAAGACTACCTGAGTCGAATCCTGGCTGTTGTCGGGGCGGATTGTGAGTGTGGACTCGACCGAAAATGGATGCTGGGCGCGATGCTGCCGGTCCGATGGGACCAGAAGATGCAGACCCAAACGGCAAAAGCGTTGGGATTTGATCCGGAAAATCCAATGGTAAAAATGGAGATAAGCCAGATTCTGGGCAGAAGTATGGGTGAGAACGTATATTTGCAGGAGTTGAATTCTGTGCCGGATATAAGCTCAGGATATCAGGAAATAGTTATAACATTCGATCCTTCCTCCGGCACGATTGAGCAGAGTCCGATCCAACCGGCCGAGCCGCCCGCCATCGAGACGGTTTCCAAAACGGTTGTGCCAACTGTTATTGAGGCGAGCTTCCAAACGGCCGAGCCGCCTGCCATCGAGGCGGTTTCCACAACTTCCCAGCCGCCTGTTACTGAACCGGCTTCCCAAACCACCGAGCCGCCCGGTGTCAGGGCGGTTTCCAAGGCGGCTGAGCCAAACAAGTCCGCCAAGATAACCGCTGAACTTCTGGTCACGGAAGAAGAATATTCATCGATCCGCAACGCGATATATATCTTAACCGGATTATGTGTTTTTGTTTTCGTAGCGGCGATTTTTATTCTTTTGCGGGCAAAGAGAAGATACTGAACACATAATGAAAAAGTGCGATTTCGCTTACGCGGCTCTACGTGTTGCACATTTTATTGTGTATTGCTTATATGCGAAGTCAGAACAGGCCCTGTTGGATGGAAATTGGGTTAAAGAAACAGCGAAAGTCGAGTATGTTAACAGTGGCTCTTATCTTTAAAGAGATTGCTCACCGGAAGATAAATTTCGTTCTTGGCGTATTGGCGGTGGCCATGGCGGTTACTCTACTGGTGGGTTTTGTCATTACCGAAAAGACTTCCAGCCGTGAGACCGCCCGGATAATGCTTAATATGGGTTTCAATTTGCGTATCATACCCAAAGATACGGATATGAATAAATTTTTGATAGACGGTTTTTCGGATCAAACGATGCCGCAGGAGTACCTTGATATTCTAGCCGGTGGTCAGAAAGGTTTTTCCTACAACCACCTTCTGGCCACTCTGCATCGGAAGATATCGTGGCAGGGGTTTGACGTGATCTTGACGGGTTTGGCGACTGAGGTGTGTCCGCCGGGCAAGGAGAGGCCGCCCATGAGCTACGAAATCGAGCCAGGTACCGTTTATATTGGGTACGAGCTGGCAACCAGACTAAAATTGAAAAAGGGCGACACCATTGAGATTGGCGAGCAAAGCTTTACTATAGCCGGCTGTCTGTCCGAGAGCGGTAGCGCGGATGACATTCGCATTCAATCTAACATACGCGACGCTCAGGAGATTACCGGCCTTAAAGGACGAATCAATGAGATCCAGGCGGTTGACTGCCTGTGTTTTGCTCCTACTGACGATCCCCTGACTATTCTGAGAGAAGAGATAGTTTCCAGGCTGCCCGAGGCGAAAGTGTTCCAGGCAAAAAAGATCGCCGAGGTCCGCAAACAACAGCGAATATTTGTCCAAAAGTATTTTGATATTATTGTGCCGTTCGTGATTATTATCTGCGCCGCATGGGTTGGTATTTTGGCCATGATGAACGTTCGCGAGCGGAGACAGGAAATAGGCGTAATGCGTGCGTTGGGTTACGGTTCTGGAAAAATATCTTTGCTGTTTCTGGGCAAGGCAGTTGTGATCGGTCTGCTCGGGGCGGCTTTGGGTTTTGTTCTGGGGACAGTTTTGGCAATGACCTTCGGTCCTTACATATTCAAACTTACCGCGGGCAATATAAAACCTGTCTATGGGTTGCTTGGATGGTTCATGGTTGCCGCTCCGCTGTTTTCCGCCGTTTGCAGTTTAGTTCCAACTATGACAGCCGTAACGCAGGATCCGGTCGTGACCCTAAGGGAAGAATAAATATGATCCATCTTGAAAATGTATCTAAGATATATCAAACCCGTTATGGAACGGTCAAGGCCCTGAATGATGTGACGTTTAAGGTGGAAGCAGGTGAATTTGTCGTTGTCCGTGGGGTCAGCGGCTGCGGGAAAACGACTTTGCTGATGACCATTGCAGGAATGCAGCGGCCGAGCAGCGGCGATGTTATTGTTGGGGGAAACAGCCTATATACGATGAGCATACGTGGCAGGGCACTGTTCAGAGCTCAGGGTATCGGCTTTGTTTTCCAGATGTTTCATCTGGTGCCTTATTTGAACGTTATCGAAAACGTTTTGCTGGCCGGCGGGGCGGTTGGTGGAACCGACACGGAATCGCAAGCGAATAGACTGCTGGAGCGGTTGGGCCTGACAGATCGAACCTTTCACCGACCTTCAGAGCTTAGCGCCGGCGAAAAACAGCGTACCGCCATTGCCAGAGCCTTGCTGAATCGTCCGAAGATTATTTTGGCGGATGAGCCTGCCGGGAATCTTGACCCTGACAATGCTGCCGTGGTGCTGGGGCATCTGGCTGACTTTCGCCGTCAGGGTGGTACGGTGATTGTAGTTACCCACGGAACAGACGCAGACCGGTTTGCCGATCGGACAATTTATATGCACGATGGTCGTATCGACAATTTCAGCTAATGGTGCATGGTGAGATGGGGGGCCGTATTTTTTGCGGGTTCTCGGTTTCAGGCAGTGGCAGGCTGGTCCGCATCAACTAACCTTCGAGACTGATATTGGAACCGACGGGTTGATCGAATGGGTTTTTGTTTATGCCGACGCTCTCTGAGATGTCTATGTCCGGCGGTACGGGAGACAATTCAGGTTCGCCCGTTCGGCCGGTTTTTTCGCGTTTGAGTTGCTCCATGAGCATAACCCATGTTTCACGCATGTGTCGCAAAACTCTAAGCCCTTCATCGAGGGGGACAACATCTTTTTTCATATTAGCCGCAACAAATTTCTCGTAGCAGAAAAAATACAGTGACCGCATCTTGGCGCAAGTTTCAGGAGCAAAATCATCGCGCAAAGAGCTGACCATTTCCATAATGATGGCTTCAGCTCGGCTGAGCAGGTTAAAGCTTTTCTCGATTTCCTTATCCAGGATGGCTTGGCGGGCCTGTTCGCAAAAGCGAATAGCACCGTCGTATAGCATCAATTGCAACTGTTCCTGGGAAGCGGTCATGACCTTTGTTTTAAGGTATTCGTTGGTAGTATTATTGGCTTTGGATTTCATAAAACGGATTACCTGTACGGCAAAGTTAAGACTGTTTATTGTTGCTTGTACATGGCGGCCATGTTACTTAGCGTAGTTAAGGCGTTCTGCTGGGCCTGCATAGAGGCGAGAGCCTGCTCCATAGCATAGAATTGTCTGTAGTAGCGTTCTTCCTTGGCGACCAGCAGTTCGTCGAGATATTCGATACGCTTTTCAAAAAGCCCCTGATTCGACTGCATAGCATCAAGGTTGTTGCTGATGGTGCTGTTGTTCGAGCCGGCAAGGTCTTCCAAATGATCGGCTATATAATCGCCAACCCCTGTTCCTTCCTTGGTAAACAGCTCGGCAATTTTTTCAGGATTTTCGGCGAAGGCGTCACGAAATTCCTGCTCATTGAATGCCAGTTTGGGGATACTGACAACAGCGTAAGTTTTTTCGCCGTTTTCATCGGTGACCATCTCAGATCCGAAAGGAGCGAAAGAAACACCTATCTGCGATAACCGGGAAAATTTCGAATCAACCCCCGGTACGTTTCTTTGCACCATAGTTTGCAACGAACTCTGGATATAATTGACAGTATGGTCGGCAAAGAGAACGCCGTGCTCATAACTTTCAGGATCGAACATGGTGACCTTTGAAATTTCTTCCATGAGTGAATTGTAGGCATCGACAAAACTGCTGATCTGGGCAACGATGGCCTCGATGTCCTGCTCGACAGTAATTGTTACTGCTTCGTTGCCGGCGGCGTTCAGGTCGAGCGTAACACCCTTTATGGCGTTATCGATAGTATTGGTACTGCTGGTGATCAACAGGGGATGTTCGTCGGAACCGTCGCCCAGCAGAACAATGGCGTCGCGACCCTCAGAAAGCGTATCGGTAGTAAGGTCGGTCGTGCCGGCATCGAGATAAACCATGCCGCTACGGCCTCCAATCTGGCTGTTGAAATTGATTCGATAGTTGACGCCGTCGTTAATGATAGAGGCCTTCAGGCCCATATCGGCATTGTTAATTCTGTTGACTATGTCCTCGATACCGTCGCCGCCGCCTACCTCCAGCTTGAATTCGTAAGAACCGTCGAGGTAATAGCTGCCGTCTTCACCTTCTTTAGCGGTTCCGAGGATGCCCAGATCGTGGGCGGTAGAGCCATTCTCTTCAACAACAAAGAAAGCGGAAAGGTTATTGCCTTCGCTGGTATCGTAAAGCAGCAGCCCATCGCCGGTATTGTTTATACGTGCTCGAATGCCGGTGGCGGAGTTGTCGAATTTTTTAATGACATCATCGATGGTATTAACACCCACTTGGCCCAGATCAATGGTGGCGCTTCTGCCGAGACCGTCGGTAATTTTGAATTTGCCGCGATAAACTCCTTCGCCCTGGCGGAGATCGTCAAGCTGGGTAGCTTCGGAAACATACTGCAACTGGAGATTGCCGCTGTCAATACTACTGACGGTATCATTAACGGCAATGCCCAGTTTTTGGGCCAGCTCGCCGGTCACATCGGCGACTATCATGTTGCCGCTGCCTAAGGATGTGTCGGTAAGAACGATCCCGTTGCCGACCGCATTGAGCGAAGCACTAATGTTGATATTGTTGTCGGAATCGTTGATGGCATCGATTACGTCCTGAACTGTAAAAGTGCCGGACAGATCAATCTGAGCATTATGACCGTCACGATCCGTCAGGCTGATAGTACCGCCGGAGGTAATCCGAGTGGGATTGCCGGCATCCGGATCGGAGCCGCTGCCGCCGTTGAGAGAACGAAGCATAACAGTGTTAAGACCGGCGATAAGTTGTCGTCCGACATATTCGGTTCCGGTGAGGCCTTCGGGAGTAAGCAGACCGAGGTCCTCAACGGCCATGCTGCCGTTTTCCGGAATCTCGATGGCCAGATTGCCCAAGCCGCTGTTATCGGTAACCTTAATACTGTTACCGCCGGACTCGAAGGAAAGAACCAGTTCTCCCGTGTTTTCCCAATGATTGTTGACAGCGTTAATGACATCGCCGAGACTTTCCATGTGCCAGACCTGATCGCCCGTGATAGTTTTACTGGACACATCGGCAACAATGCCGAGATCACTGGCTGCAAAACCACCGTCGAGATCTTCAATGATGAAATGGCTTCTCCGCTCGGTGGTCGAGTCGTCGTCGCCCTGGAAGAGCGGGTCGCTGTTATCGGTAATTTTGAGATGGTCCAGCGCACCGAACCCTACGGAAATATTCATATTGTTGGCCGTAGCGGTGCTTTCGATAGCTTCTTTTAACTGACCTAAGGTGGCATCTTCACCCAGAGCGGCCAAATCGATTTCAACAAATTGGCCGTTCTGGTCGGTAATACGAAAGGCGCCCATGCGAACACCGTCGCCCCTGTTGAGAGAACGGAGGGTGTTGCTTTGGTCGGGAGCGCCAACTATTTCGGATAACGTAGTGCTCAGATCGACATTGATTTCCCTGCCACTGCCGAGCTTAAATAACAGATCATCGGAGAGACTGGATGTCAAACCGCGAACACCGTTTCCGTCGTTCAGATCGCTCAGACGGGTATCGGCTGTAACGTAAAGGATATCGTTACCAATAATTTTGTCCTGGGTGACATTCCCTCGGATACCGAGATCCATCGCCGTGGTGCCACTGCCAAGGTCGGCTACAATGAGATTGCCGGTAGCGCCGGTATTATTATCAGTAATGATCAGATGGCCGCCTGATACCGAAGCGGTAACATTGACAGTAGCGTTCTTGTTGATCTCGTCAATAACCTCCTGCATGGTCAGGGCAATAGTAAGATCGATCTGGTCAGTGTTGCCGGCCCGGTCGGTGATTTTGATCTTGCCGCGCTGAAAGCCGCGTCCGCCGTTAATGGAATTCAGATCGGTTGGCTTGGCCAGTTGGCCTTGACCGATTTCAAAACTGAGGGTACCGCTGCCAATGCCGCTGTCCGCGCTGGTGTAGCCGCGACTGACAAAATGATGGTTGCTGGCAAGACGCTTGGCGACAAAACGATAAGTTCCCTCGGCAGCGAATCGGCTGGCGGTGGCGGAAATAAGATCCTCGTTGCTGGAGGTGACGGCCATATTTTGAAAGACCGACTCTTTGTTGAAATTGTTGGAGGCGATCTGAACGGACATGACCAGAGCCTGAATCTTCATCATGGCGGTCCGCTGTTCGGTAAGGCCTTCGATACGGGCGGCAAGCTGATTACGCGGACGCGCTTCAATCGCCATGTATTGCTTGACTACGTCCTCAATATTAATCCCTGATATCAGGCCAATACCACTACTTACTGTCGGCATGTTTTTTTCCCGTCATCAACTCATCAATTCATAAACGAAGGCATAACAACAATATCATCACCCAAAATGGGCATACCAAAGCGGGCGCAGTAGCCACCACTGCGGTATGTCCTATAATTAATTATCGGCAGAAGAAATATTGTACTTTAGATCTTCGTCATTTAAATTCGCCGACAAATCCCCCCAAAAACCAACCCAACACCCAACCGGGCATAACAACTCCACCCGAGTTCTCACAACCCTTTACACTGCAATGGTTTATAAAAATCAGATCGGCAAAATGCGGTCGGAATTCCTATTGTCGCTAATTAACATATTATGCTTGAGCCTGATTGAATTCGGTTAGGAAGGCGACGGTTTTTCTGGCGGTTTTTTCGTCGGCGCGGGGATGCAGGGGTAGATTGACTACTTGGCGGGAGGCCCTTTCGGCAACGGGGCACATACCGTCGGTGTAATCATAAAGGTGCATGGGTGTTTCGATGGGATGGAGGGGGCATTCGAACCAACTGCCGATTTCAACACCGGCAGAGGGGGCCTTGGCAAGGGCGGTGGCTTTATCAGTGATGCGAACAGGGTAGCGCACCAGAACGGGATCCATGGTATCGGGAATTGCCGGAACGGTCCAGCCGGCGCGGGTGAGCAGATCGTCGTAAACGTAGCGCATTTGTTTACGGTGTGCGATGTTGGCTTCGATTTTCTTTAACTGTCGCAGGCCGGCACGGGATTGCGAAAGGCTCATGGCCATGAAGAAGTTATCGGCCATTTCCGGCGCAAATTCACAAGTCGAAGATGACCCGACGACAACTCCTTTTTTTGTCAGCCAACGAAAGATGTTTGCCGCCAAGGCGGTTGTGCGTGGATAAATGAATAAACGGTAGATCAAACGCTGAAGAGAAAGCATAAAGACGGCTTTGAATGAGGGTTGGCATAACCGTTCCTGACAGATAGTCTCAATCCGGTCAGCCAGTTCAGAATCGTTGGTAACGGTCATGCCGCCGATACCAGTAGTGAAGGGTTTGTTCCACTGAAAGGAAAAATAAGCCGCCCGGCCAAATGTGCCGACGGTGTGGTCTTTATATTTCGAACCCAAGGCCAAGCAGCAATCCTCAATAACAGGAATTTCACGGCGTGCTGCTATTTCCATAATGGCATCCATTTCGCAGGGATAGCCATAGGTATGCTGAGCAATGATTACCTTGGTGTTGGTGGTTATCTTGCTTTCGAGAAGATTGACGTCGATATTGTATGTAACAGGTTCAATGTCCACATATATGGGTTTTGCGCCAAGGTATTTGACAGGGTTAACGTCCATTACACATGTATAGCCGGGCAGGATCACTTCATCGCCCTGACCAATATCCAGGGCTTCAAGGATGGCGTACAAAGCCACACGACCCTTCCAAAATGAAAAGGCATTGGAAACACCCACCCATTGGGCAAATACCGATTCATATTTCGTACAAACATCAGTCATTGTCTGTTATTTCTTCTCCTTGTGAAAAGTCCAGCACATAATAGTTCATGCGACGACCTTCGGGCGTTGTAAAAGAGGAATGCAGCTTCCAACCAATTTTTTGATAAAAATTATTGACAACCTCATTATCCTGAGCGTCGGTGGTTAAGTAACATCCACTACTACCTCTGCGATGCACTTCACGCAACCATGCTTCCACCAGGAGCCTACCGATTCCGTACCTTTGAGCGTCAGGACAGACAGCGATGGAGCTAAGCAGTGAGCGAGGCGGGCCAGGCAGCGGGGCGCCTCTGTAAAACACAGCTCGAAACAAACGCCGGACACTAGCAGGACGTTTGATAACAACAGTAATGCTGGCAAGGCAGAATGCCCACCATCGCCTCTTGAGCAGTCTTTTGAAATATCCTTCCGGCCTGACCGGTCCTACAATCACGCCCAGAACATTTTTTGTTCGGGTATCCTCAGCCACAAACCCCACTCCTGTAGAATCCACAAGAAAAGACCTATAGAATTCTCGCAAGAACCTGGGCCCCAGAAAAGTGAGAAAAAAGTTTGGGAATGCTCGCATGTGAACATCAACTACAGAATTAATGTGGACATCACACATCTGTTTAATTTTGTAGTTCATCAGATATCCTGATCAGCCTGTTATACAACTCAGATTGTGCAGCAGCGATTATATCACGAATGGGGGCAAATTGATAATCATTCAGTAATCGGTGCAACTTTGCTTATACTGTGCTACGATTGCGTAGTTGCAATACGTGGCGGAGTTTAGAGCGTTTTGAAGCTTTGGGTAGTTCGGTTTCGATATGGGTGGGTCCTGGAGACGTATCCATGTCATAGAGGTGAAGATAAACAACAGCGGGGCGTTTTTGCAGAATGCGATCCATGGCCCAGCGTGTGTAGAAGTAGGGGAAATGGCGTAGATAACCTCCTCCACAGGCGGGCAGGTTTTTGCCAAATATGCGAGTGGTAGACATAGGCACTTCAATAATGCTTTTTCCATTGGGTAATTCAAGATTGCAAATATCCTGACAAAAGCCCGGCCAGCCATAACGTCTGCCGGAAAAGGGGAAGATACTACTATCATATTTGTAACCTGCTTCAGTGAGTGTTTCAAGAGCCCAGCATGTTTTAGGAGTGATTGAAAATGAAGGGGCTCGATGTCCGGTCACAGGCTGACCAATGGCCTTTCCAACAATGGCTCAATCATGCGTTGATATACGTTAACCGATAACAACACGTCGATATTTTGGGGCCGCAGATAATCCAAAGTTGCTTTATTGTTACAGTTCTGACTATAATACAGATCGATGCTATAGCGTTTAGCAATATTACTGGGTGTTATACAGTGGGGCAGGACACCGATTTTATGTAATGTTTCGGCGAAGCACACCCACAAGCCAGCGATTATCTTGTAGTCTAGGTTTCTAAAACCGGTTTTTTTGAAAACGTGGACTACCGACCCTAAGGTTTCCTTGCCTTTGACTTTGCTGGGGGTTATGACTATGCAGACGATGTCATCAAGGTTTGTTTTTACTAAATGCGAAATCAATAAACAACTGAAAAAGCTGTCTGAAGTGATTATAGCAATTCGCAGACTCTTGGTTCTCCGTTTTTATGCTCTTTGCAGATGAAATTGCCCGATTAGTAGTTTTCTAGCTTGAACGTATAGAAATTTGTTTTTAACTTACGTTCTCTCATAGAGGTAACATAATACCATTGACCGATCACAAGCCGGTCCAGCGGAAGCTGGCAACTTGTTTTTGGCAAATCCTTTGCCAAAAAAGTTTCCTGGCATTCTTATTTGGGATGGGTATAACAAGAGCGTTGTTTTTTAGAGTTTTTCATCGGCCTTGTTTATTTTATCAGCAAGTTTTTGCTCCTGAGAAGTTCGTCATAAATCGACCATAAATTTTCAAGCATTATCTCTATGGTGAAGCGTTTCATAAAAGTCTCTCGTGCCTGTCGGGCCAATGAACGAGCCAATTCAGGATTTGATGCTATCCGAATGATTCCATCGGCCAGAGCCTGAGCGTTGCACGGCTGGACCAACAGTCCATCCTGTTCGTTAGTTATGCTTTCTCTATTACCTTTTATGTCTGTCGCAATGATCGGCGTACTGCAGCCCATCGCTTCGAGTAATGTTATTGAATGCCCTTCCCATAAACTACTCAGAACAAATGCGTCAGCTCCTCCCGTCCATCTCAAAGCATCTGTACGAAAACCAAGAAAGTGAACTCTATCGGCTATTCCATATTCCTTGATCCATTCCTGAGACTGTTCATACAATTCGCCTTGTCCAATCATTACCTGATGTATCTTCAATTCCGGCATTTTCCGTCGGACGATTCCCAACGCTTCAAAAAGGTAACGCAATCCTTTTTGTTCAGCTAAACGTCCCACATTTGCACAAAGAAAGGTGTCTTCAGCAAGATTCAACTCCTTAAGTAAATCGGTGCGGTTGACAGAAAGGCCTGGCTTGAGGCGTTCTTCGGTAACGCCATTGTAAACGGTAACGGCCTTGTTTTCCGGTATGATTCCGGCTTTGACGGATTTGAGTCTGTCAAAACTATTGACAAAGATCACGCGATCACACATCAAAGCGACAATGTGTTCCACAAGGCAAACCGCGCTTGTAGCCAACCGGCCAGAGAACTCACCAAAAGCAAATCCATGAACGGTGTGAATAACAATAGGAATACCGGCCATGTGAGCTGCCGTGCGACCGACCACCCCGCCCTTGGTGGTATGGGTGTGAACGATGTCGTATTTCCCCCGCAAAGCCCATGCCAATCGCATAGTTGCAGATATGTCTATAAGAGGATTAATCGACCGTTGAATGCCTTTGAAGGGCCATACCCGAAAGCCATTTTCCTGGGCGAAATCTACCATTTGCCGGTCCGTGGCCAGCAAGGTAACCTCTAGTCCGCGGCCCTGCAACATTTTCATGAGATCAGCAACCACCAGAGAAGCCCCTCCGAACTTGGAATCACCTATTATTTGTAAGACTCTCAGTTTTCTTTTCATATTAATAATTCTCAGTTTTATTCGAACTCCGTCCAGCACTGCGAATATATGCGGAAAATGCTGCTATGCCGACTCAGCAGGCCGGCCAGCATTCCCGCACCGCGGCAAAACATTCAGCGGCGGTCATTCCGACGATACTGCCGCGCCATTTGGCCAAGGAAGAGATAGCTTCGAGCGAGCGGGCATCGGGAGCCGGGCGTAATTGGGAACGGTATTTGCGCATCGCTTCCAACTTAACAGGTAAATATGTTGAGATGTCCACCCATAATTGTGGTTGAAAACAGGCCTCTATGTAGGGAGCGGACCAATGGGTTTCTGAGACTATTTCGTAACACAGTACTTGTTTTACATATCGGCGGGTTTCTACCGGGCGCAGAGCGACCATACAGGCATCAAAAATCTGGCGATGATCTTCATGGCGATCGCCGCGGAAAGGCAAGAAAACCAATTCGGGTTCTTCTTCGGTTATCAGTCGGTCGAATTCAGCGTTTAACTGATGGGTTGGTATCGAATTTAGTTTGGTGACAGGCAGCTCCATAAATCGCAGAGACTTAATGCCTAATATCTCGCAAGCGGCCTCGGCCTCGGCGCGAACCTGGGTAACCTGTGATTCGGGGAAAAGGGGTTCCCAGCCTTTGGTTACGATCGCGACGGTCAGATCATTACCTTCGCCGGCCAGTCTGGCCATGGTGCCTCCCACGCCGAGCACTTCGTCATCGGGGTGCGGTGAAACAACCAATACCTTCATTACTTATCCTCCGGATTTTGCCAATTCAACTGCATTCTAACAGATAATGATTTGTTCGGCTTATCAAGACTTTCGAGCTTTATTTTACTCAACTAGGGTTTTGCAAAGATACAGTTGCCCAACATTACTTTTCGTAAACACCTTTTTTCCCCAACACTACGCCAAAAGTCTGTATTATTATCTTGATGTCCAACCAAAAACTTTGTTTCTCTACGTATTCGACTTCCATGTCTAGGTTAACTTTCTCGGTAAGCGATTCACGTCCATAAATTTGGGAAAGCCCTGTCAGGCCGGGCCTAACAAGCAGCCGTTTTTTGTGATAGTCACTACACTGGTCAATATGCGAAACATACAAAGGCCTGGGACCCACAATGCTCATGTCACCTTTGAGGATATTGAACAGTTGCGGCAGTTCATCAAGGGAGAATTCTCGCAGGAACTTCCCTGTTTTTATCAGCCGTGTATCGTCACCGGATTTTGGACTCTGTCCAAACGGGTCCACATCAACCTTCATGGTGCGGAACTTGTACAGGTTGAATGGTACACTGTTTTTCCCCATGCGCTGCTGTTTGAATATTACAGGACCTTTGCTGTCTGTTTTTATGATCAGGCAGATGACAACCAAGACAGGCAAAAGCAAAACCGACGCCACCAAGGAAACGCAAATATCAAAAGCTCGTTTATAAAGGTTTTTAATAGTCTTCAAGGTAAGTAACAATCTTAAGGCAAATTACGGCTGAGGTACGGTCCGATCAGTCGTGTTGCCCACAAGGGCAGTTTTTTCCATATTTTCACTTTCCTATTATATTTAGGATTGTTAAGCGTTGGCAGAGAAAACTCTCGCCCTTGCGGCAACCAATATTGGTAGTTGAGTCTTACCTGTTCAGCACCCCATCGTCTTTTGAATTCATAGGTGGGGCTGTCCACAGTACATCGTCCGAAATCAAAACAAGACGCTCCAACCAAGCAATAATGTTTTATGATCGACCAATACAAAAACGCATTGGGAGCTATTTTATTATATTCGGGGAGAGTAGCCACCCACTGCATGTCCGCAAAACCATTGAAGCAAGTGGTAAAACCTCCTCCTATAGTTGATTTTCCAAGACTTACTAGAAAAATACAACTGTTATCCGGAAAAGTTTCCACGATCATACGCATCAGCTTGCGCGAATAAGGCGGCGTTCCTAATTGATGCATACGAACCGTCCATATCCGATAAAAATCATTGAGCAACTCCACTCCACCACAAATGGTGACAACACCGGCTTTCTCGGCTTTACGCACACGATTGCGAATTTCACCTTTGAAACCGCGCCATAATTCATCAGGATCTATTTTGAGTGGAAGATGCATTGTGATCTTGTCGGTGCGTAAATGCAAATCATAGGGGAGTGGTCTAGTGTTGCGGAATTCGACTGATTCACAATTGTGTTCGGTAGCCAATTGCACAGTTCGGTCATATAAAGCATCCAACGCTTCGTCATTTCGGACCAGTGGTCCTCCATAGGTGTGGAAAGCCTGGGATATCATACGTTTGCCGAATAACCTGCTATGTATCAGCATCAGTGGTAGTATGCCTTGGATGTCATTTTCCGCCTGCGCGACCAGGTAAAAAGGGCGGTGTCCCGTTGCTCGTGCTACCATATCGCTCCATGCGGGCAGATGGCCTAGTTTATGATCGGGCATCTGGCAAACAAAGGTTTCACAAGAGGAATCTGCAGTGCCAAGAATTTTCACTAGCATTATGATTCGCCTTCGATATCGCTAGGAATGAATATTTTTTAAGGAAGAAACTGAGGTTTGTAGTCTGATTGATCGATCCATACGGCAATTTCATCGTCAGAGATTTTTTGAGCGTGCCAGCCCAGTCGCTTGTGCATAATCAGACTTGCTAGATTATCGGGGCCAACCGCTCCTCGTATCCTAACCACGCCGGCATTAAACACTTGAGTGGTAAAATACTCAACCAGCCTCTCTGCATTTCCCCCGCCCCGCCATCGTGTATGCATGCCAACAAGGGTGAAAAACGCCTCCGGACCGTCTGGAACTGGGCCTAAATCCGCTAATTCAGATTTGCGTTTTCCCCGCAGAAAACGTTTTATATACTTGAATCGTTCCCGCACTGCCTTGCGTACGAGAGGGTTAACTAGGATCGCCCGGAAAATTCCTCCAAAGAATCGCAAGAAATGATGCTGTACGAACCTTCTCTGCAAACCTGGTTTCATGGTTCCAATTGCCAAACCGACAAGATCACCGGATATGGGATCTTCCAATACTGTAGCAAAACTCTCGGGTTCTTCAATTACCAGTGCATAGTAGCGTTTCAAAAGATCATCGTCCAGTGTAGTAAAGATGGAAATCGTGCCAGGAAAGCAACTCCTGTGAAGTACAGCAATAGCATCTAAATCCTCCAAAGTCATATCTCGGGGTTGTGGTGAGCGATCCACCATGACTATTATCCATCTCCCAAATACCGCTTCAAGGCTTCACAAACTGCCGGGAACGATACCATCTCAGCTGCATCCATCATATCGATCCGAATACCAAATTCCTCCTCAATGGCCATCATCAATTGCACATGTCGAAGGCTATCCCATTGCTCAATGGTTTTGATTGACGAATCGGGCCCAATATCGGTTGTGTTCACAAGAAAGAGATCTGCCATGACCTCTCTGACCCGCTCTTGAATAGCTTGTTTGTTCATAGGACTTTTCTTTTGTCAATTGATGAGAGTTGTTTTGTTTTCGATCAGCCTGCGTGTTTGAAGGTCGGTGATTGCGCTACGGAGATCATTTCCAATAATATATCTACTCAGACAAGCGACACCTCGAACCACTCCGGAACATTCAGTCTGGCATCGGCCAATTCCAGCTCATATCGTACATAATCCGGAGTTTCCTTCATTTTTTTGAAGCCATGTTTGGGATAGACATCTTGGGCCGGCATATTCTTTTTGGTCGGCAGAAAATCTCCGACGAGTGATTTAACGCCGGCATGGTGTGCCTGCTGAGCCCAAAGAGCCAGGATGGCAGTTTCAACTGTTCGGCCGATAACACGACAACTCATCAGGAATGTGTCGAGATACCAGCTTTCGTTGTGCTTTTTTATGATCGCTACGGAAATAATGCCATTGTCTCCGAACCGGTCTTCGAGACGATAGGCACGAACAAAATATTCAGGAGATTCACAGAACTGCTTAATGTCATATTCAGTATAACGACGCGTAGTCATATTGAATTGATTTGTGCGATGAGTAAGTTGTGCCACGCGAGGTATCTGGCTTTCGGCGACATCATAAACGGTCAACCTCATAGTCAAGGAGCGGTAAAATGTTTCTAAGTTCACACTTGATTGCTTTAGTTGTATCCGCTGGGCCTGCGAACGGTAAAATTCGCCACGTTTTTGGTCTTCCTCGCTGTAAATGATGCTATCAAAGAATCCGCGTCGAGATAGAAGCTCAGGCAGTTCAGCGGGTTCATGAGGAACCTGAACCGTAGTTACCTCCGGCAAAATCTGCTGCACCATTTCTAATTCGTAAGGATTATCATCGACAAACACAAAACTGTCAAGCCCTAAAGAAAGCTCTTCAGCTATTTTCCGCATGTTTATCACTTTGTCCTGCCAATTAACGTGGACAGTGGCAAAATCATTCCATTTGAGAACCATATGATCATGTTCGGCAAATACTTTGCGTACGTCGTTTTCATTGTTCTTGCTGTTAATTGCAAGCACTACTCCTCGTTTGGACAGTTGTTTGAGTTCGTGTTGAAAGGCCATATATGTATTGCCAGGATAATTTGGTCCCAAAGCAATACCCTCCATTCCGTCTTCGCCCAGAATGCCGCCCCACAACGTGTTATCCAGATCGATAATGAGAGCTTTTTTGCTTTTTCCTGTAAGAGCCCTTATATATTTGACGTATTCAGATGCCAAAGTCATTAAGCCTTTAGGGCCAAGTTGAGCCCGAGCCGTATACCAGTATCGCTCATCGAACCATTGGGCTCCCGCCCTTCGGGCGAGGATCTCGCAATCCACCAAGTGCACGTCTTCCGTCTGTTCAGCCAACCTTCGCAAACCATTGTTCAGATTATCAACCATCTGGCGATGGCCGCGTGGATTCAGAAAGTCGATTATCCCAAGAACAGGATATGTTGGTATCATAAAAGTATGCAGAAGTAAGTGTGCCTTCGGAAAATTCGCTTTAGTTGTTTCGACAAGTGTAGTGATCCGACTATTCAAATCATCTATTTGGATTCGTATATCAGTTTCTGTCAAATTCAGGGTAGATTGCCATAACACCGAGGACAAATCCTGCAAAGACCATGCAAAAACAATACCTTGCGGTCTGTGTTTGCTCAATCCACTTTCAGGACTCATTACTTCTTGTTCTAACTGCTGAAAACCACCGAAGTATATATTCAGATCAAAGCCTTGAGCCAAGGCCATGGTGCTTAGTATGTCACGAATCGGTTCTAAGGTAAATGTACTCAAAAGAGCGAAACGATAAACACAGGATGGGCTGGCCCATCGGGTCAGCTCCCTAGCAAGCCATGGGAACTCGTGGAAAGCAGGTTCGCTTTCTACTCGATCTGCCAGACAACGAAAAACCTGTGCGCTATCCTGATCAGTGAGCTTCGCTATCTTATCCCTAAATTCTTTTGTACTTAGTTGTTTTTCCATTTGATTCTTTATCGTCCTGCCACGTCTAACAATCACGGGATAATCGGTAACAATGCTTCCAAATACCGGCCTGTATTCTTTCTAGAGTAGAACTTCTCCGCAGCACGACGGCTATTGGTTCTGTAAAAATTCAGTTTGGCCTCGTCATTTAACATATCCAGAATTCCATTCACCATGGCCTCAGTATCACCGGGAGAAACGACAAAGCCACATTGATGACGATCAATAATATGTGCCACTTCACTATCATTTTCACACAAACCAATCAAGGCAGAACCGGCCGCCATGGCGTAATATGTTTTGCTGGGAACCATTCCATCTTCACAGCCTTTTTCGAGGCTTACTACAGCAAGATCCGCTGTGGGTAATGAACTCGCCAATACATCCTCAGGTTGAAATGCCAGAACTGTTAAATTATCCAGCTCGCAGCGAGATTTTGCCTCATCGACAAGCTTCTTTTTTGCGCCGTCGCCAATGATCATGAAGTGTACGGAATTCTGTCCCTTGAGTATCCTGGCAGCGTTCATAATCGTTCCGATATCGTGTCTTTGTCCAATATTACCGGAGTACATTACCGTTAGTTTATCCACTTGGTCATATTTTTGAGCAAACTGGTTGGCCTGTTTGGGTATCGGTCGAATCCAATCGACATCAGCCCAGTTGGACACAACAAGCACTTTGCCGGGCCGTGTTTTGCCAGCGTCGAAGCAACGTTCCAGATTTGCGGCCATTCCATCACTGAGAGTAAACACGATTTCGGAATTTTCCAAAGCCAGGCGATTCATTCGACGCCAAAATCTCGCTATCAGCCCCGATGCCTTTAGTTGGCCGAATTTGATCAGTCCTTCAAGAAAAGTGTCATAGACCAAAATAACATAACGCTGTTGGCGCAGGCGCTTGAACAGATAACCAATTATCAGTATTATAGGCGGATTTGATACTACAAACAGCAATGCGTTCGAGGGCAATCGACAGCATCGGAACAACACATAAATAAAATAACGAACCCATGACGACATACGGGTCATATAACTGTCGCGTATATATCCGGGCGCAGCGATAATATCCAGGGAATCTATCGGCGTCGCTTTTAAGGCGTCAGGATGTCCGGTCAGCAGGACCGATGGTAGAGATTGTTTAGAAATATCCTCGGCCAGTTCTCTGAACAGAGGACCGGCCATCTGATTGAGAAATATAATACGGGGTTTTTGGGATGTTTTGTTCATCTGTGATCGTGGTCATGGCAATGTGATCAATGACATTTTTACTCTAACCGGCAAGGGCCGGAACCAAACAGGGGTTATGTGAGAATTTCTAGTGAGGTAAATATTTTGTGACCATTTCGCACACAATTTTACTTGCAGGAGACCAAAAGGGTCAATTCGTTTATAGCCATTTTTGCCATATCGATCCAGTTATGGGAGAATTTGTTTAACTGCCGGCGGCCTGCCTCTACCAGCTTTTTACGCAAGTTGCTGTCCGATTTTAAGGTTAGGAAGGTTTCCATGAAACTTTCCGGCTGCCAGGGATCATAATAGGCGGCGGCATCGCCGCAAATATAACGGGAGAAATCCAGATCGGTGGTCAGAATCGGTACGCCAAAATGCATCGCTTCCAGATAGGTCACACTGAAACTTTCGAGCAGAGTAGGCATAACCACCAGATCGACATTACGGTAATAGGCGGCCAGTTGTTCCTGGGGCAGCAGTCCGACATTGATGATATTGTTTTGAAGATTATATTTCGATATTCTGTTCAGGAATTTTTTAGCGTTCGGCTGGCCGTCGGTGGTGACCGTGGTTATAAACTTGAGATCGTGTATTTTTTCACGATCCGTCGCCATGAGCGATTGCATTATGATTTCAGGATTTTTGTGGGCGTAGTATCGGGACAGTACCAGAGAATAGAAATCACCGGGTTTGCGTTCCTTGAAAGCCTGGGGCACTTCGATCTTTCCATCGGACGGATTCTGGATGAAAGCAGACAGGGCATTGGGAAGTATCTTTATTCTGTCGGGATCATAACTGTAGGTAGAGCTGAAATGTTCTTTCATCACCGGTGTCTGACAAAATATGCACTGAGTATGAGGCAGAGTCCTCCGAAGACAAAACCGCACCAACATGAGATGGGCGCGTTCCTTTAGTGATATGCTCGGCCATTGATTGAACGGATATACAAGATAAGGGTTCTGTATTCGAATTGCCTGAGTCGCAGGAGGATTTCGCATTCCGAAACTGCCCAGCCCTAGTATTCTATCCGGATTAAATTGTTTTATTAATTTCGGAAGTGTAAAAAGAACAAACCGTAACCTGCCCCAAAATCTATCCATTTGGACAAAATGAAACTTACCGCCAGGGGGCAACTGGATCTGTTCGTAACCAACGCCACTTGGGGCAAATATCAAGTACTGATGTTCCGGAGCGGCGTTTCTAAGGGCATTAACAAAGTTGCGTCCGCCGGCAAGTCCCCCGGCGACACGACAATTCTGGGCTAGTATGGCGATTTTCATGCAAAATTCCATCTAACAGTCATTTTTGAACGCAGTGCTCCGCAGAATCGGAAGTATCAAACTACCAGTTTCAGCCGGATCGATTGGTGTTGAATAGATCAGGCTAAGGCTAGGTTGGGTTTCGTAGTGGCACCTCGGTACTCCTGATGACATCCAGAGCTGCGTTGACCTCTGCGCGATCTTGCGAGTTTAACGGGTCAAAACGTCGGCTAATTAACAGATTGTTTAGCTTGAGAAGGTCGGCAATCGCAAATACACCGATCTCAAAGAATTTTTTGCAGGCATAACAAGCCGCCCTGAATCTGCCAATTTCTGAGGGTGCATGCATCCATATAATTTTGGTTACAAAGCGTTTTGATTTCGTATATTTTCTCAGAGAAAAGGACAGGTACTCATCCTTAAAACAGAAAAGATCGGGAAGATTGTAAAAGACACTGTCTTTACAGCTTCTCAGCCACAGTTCATAATCCTGCGCCTTTTGGATTTTTTCGTCATAAGGATGGCAGCGGAACCACTTGGCTTTTGCCATAACGCTCGGGTGTATTATGGGGAGGGTGCCAACGAATTTTGTTTTGAATATTTTTTCGTGGGCTCTGGGCATAACATATTTTTTTGCCGGCCGACCCTGTTTGTCTAAGATACACATTGAAGTTCCCAAAACGTCTATTTCCGGATGGTTCTCAAAAAACTCTAATTGTCTGACCAAACGCTCCGGATGACTCAAATCATCAGCATCCATTCGGGCAATATAATCACCTCGGGCAGCACGGGTAAGTTGATTCAAGCGTGCTGCCAATCGAAGATTTTTGCCGTCCGGCGTCAAAAGCCTGACGCGAGGATCATCTATTGAACGGGCGAGGGCCAAGCTGCCATCGGTAGAGCCATCATCAACCATAATAAGTTCCCAATTATTATAGGTCTGAGCAAAGACCGACTTGATCGATTCCAGCAGGGTTTCTTGATTATTGTAAAATGAAATGCCGATTGAAACAAGTGGAGTACCCACAAAAAACTCCCATAGTTATCATAAATATTTCCTGGTGATCACTATGTACCGCTATATCTTCGACAAGCACAGAAGGGTAACGTCAAGTTTTTTGCGATACTTCCATATAAACTTTTTCAATGTTGTTAACAAAAATCGGGCAATCAAATTTTTCGTATGTTTTTTCCCGAGCTGCTTCGGCAATCTGGGCAGCCAGATTGTCGTCATTTAATATTTGCAGGATGCGTTCTCCAGCCAAGGCGGTATCACCTTCGGGCACCAGAAAGCCTGTTTTTCCATCTTCAATTATTTCAGGCATAGCATCATTAGCAAATGAGACGACAGGTACACCAGCAGCCATAGCCTCCGTGACAACCAAGCCGAATGGCTCGGTACCCGGCAGGCTACACATAAAAAACGCGTCCATATCACCTAGATAATTGGCGGCACTTTCCAGATTTTTGATAAAACGCACTTTGTCGCTTATCCCCAGCTTTTCAGTCATAGCAGCCAAATCGGAAAAAATCTTTTCTCCCATCTCAGTGTCAACAGCACCAATAACAACGAACTTCATATCATCGCGCTTATTCGCAATTTCCCCGGCCATCTCAATAAATCGGGGCAACCCTTTTCGGGGGCTGACAACAGCGACAATACCCACAAGTTTTTCATTTTGTGATATGTTTGCCATTTTTCGCAACCGGCCCCGGTATTGCTTACAAGCCAGCATCTTAACATCACTGGCATTCAACACTGTTACAATTTTCTTCTTCCATGAGCGATGGGTTTGGTCGGCGATGAAGCGGCTGATGGCAATAAAGCGTGTGGTTACCCAGGAAGCAAGATAGCCACCGGTTAACAACGGTCCACCTCTGCTCCAGCGGACCTTGGGGGGACAATGGAGGTGCCATATCAAAGGTATGCCGGCTATCCGGCCGGCAATGCCTGCCATCAGGCTGAAAGCAGCAAGGTGGGAGTGAATCAGGTCAATTTTGTTTTTGCGCAACCAGAAATACATTCGCCAGGTAGTTTTAATCATCCATAAAACTAATGTCGGTATAGCAAAAATATCAGTATAATAAACATCGTTCCTGAATTTGCTTATTCTGGGGAAACTACCCGTTTCCAGATTATGATATTCGTCGCCATACTTGCTTATCCGTGTGGCGACTGGACCGGGCCCACAAGTAACCACAACAACCTGAAATTTCTCCCGATCAATATTTTTTGCCAGCATAGTTATCAATGTTTCAAGCCCACCGGCATTAGTATCGCTGATGAACATTGCTATCTTTAGCTTATTTTTTGTCATGATAACACACCTGAGTCTGTCGCAAGAAATTCATCGTAAACCAGCATGTCCTCGTATAATTGTTCTTGATAGGCATATTGCATTTCCTCTTCCACAAGCCTATATCGCAAATGCACCAATCCCATCAGAAAAAAATCTACATATCTTACCGGCGCCATCATTACGGCCGTGCACGTTGTGAAATACGCGAAATATCCCACATATACCCAAAATATACTTGTAAGCAAAGTGGCCATGGCCGGATTCGGATCATGTTTCTTCAGCCAAATTGTTCTTTTTGCCAGCTTGAGATAATATATAAACCAGAACACAATACCTGCACACCCCATGTTCTTCAATATGCCTAAATAATTGCTGTGTACATGATATTCCTCCACAGTAAAGCCTTCGCCAAAAAACAGCCAGCGTATGTTATAGTTTGATAATGTATCTATCCAAATAAGAAATCTTCCTGAGGTTACGCCCTGTGCCCCCCCTCCTGCTTGATCCCTTGTGTGCTCCCAGCGATCTGCAAAATCCTGAAACAAGGTCAAACTGAAAACTATGGCGAGAATAACAAGACCAAGCAGGACAAACCCCATAATTTTCTGCTTGGACAACAAGCTGCTCATCATTATTGGAAAAGCAACGAACAACCAGCCGGAACGCGAGCCGCACGCCAGTGATCCGATGAATGACACTGCGGTAATAGCTATCAGAACAACCTTCTCAAATATACTCTTTGTAAACCGTATCAGAAAATAACCGAGCAGTATTGTAAATCCAAGTACACCACCGGCGGTATCATGAGTAGAGAACGGGCCCAGTGGCTGATAACCCCGTTTTGTCAACTGGGTGAACCATTCTGGAAACTGAAACGGGTTTTCCTTTGTCGGATTAAGTGTGTAGTATATGACCAGTGCTGCTCCCGCCACGGCACCTATAACCAGCGAGTAAACTGCTGCCTTGATCTGTTTAGGAGTCGTTATCGTGGTACATACCGTAAATAAAAGAAATATTAAGCCGGTACTTTTCAAAAACCGCTTTAAGATCATTTGCGAATCAAGCCCACCGATCAGCCACATCGTGCTGATATCTCCGAGAACTGCCAAGGCGCAAAATACAATAGCAAAAATAACAGGCAAACCGACTTTGGGTCTGCCTTTGAATACACTGCCGAGGAATAAACACACCAGATAAATATCGTCAAGTCCTGCGTTCAAAGGCAATATGTTATACAGCAACCAGGTAGGATAGCATAATACCAGCGGCCAGAACCACATAAGTGCTGTTCTTGGTTTCATCAGCGCCAGGAAAGCCGCCAGCACGTAAATCAATGTTACAACATAAGCAACCATATAACTTTCTCTTGTATATCAGTCCAGCGATTGCCGCTTAACTCGCCAGGACGGCCTCATAAACGCACTTTACTTTGTCAAACCATATTGAGGTATCCAGATTCTCAAGGACGTATTGGCGTGCCTGTCGGCAAACAACATTCCTTTGATCCGGGCTCCTTATCAGCGATAGTATCGTATCGCCAAGTGCTCCAGGGTCGCTGTGCGGAACCAGAAAACCGGTCTGGTTGTGCCCAATCAATTCCGCCAATCCGCCTATATCAGAAGCGATTACCGCGGTACCACAGGCCATGGCCTCGATTACGGCAATCGAGGTAGCCTCTATTACTCCTCCGGTCGGAATAGAAGGCACAACAACTGCCAGTGCTTCTTTGGCAAGCCTGAGAACCTCTTGCCGGGGAATGGAACCCAGGAATACTACTCGTGAATCAAGCCCTAAATTTTTCGCCAATTGTTTCAGGGCATTTCCCAGCGGGCCATCACCGGCTATTACCAAATTGAGTTGAGTATCCGGACCGAGTTTGGCCAGGGCCTCAACAGCTATACGTACCCCTGTTTTTTCCACCAGTCTCCTGGGGACCAATAAGTACGGCTGGGGAACTTTCACAGAAGGAGGATCTTTTATCAGAGAATCTATCGCCCGGCATGATACGCAGTTAAAGATCACGCTGATTTTTTTCTTGCTGATGCCGAAGTCATTAATAGCGATGTCAGCCTGCCCGGTATCGACCGCTATTAGATGATCGGCCTGGACAAATGCTTCTTTCTCGATGTTGAACAAGCGTTGCAGATATTTACTCTGCTCGATAGTCCAACCAAGCATCATTCTTGACTCATAAGTAGCAGGTCCATGTATGGTTTCGATAACCGGTATTTGACGCCCAGCCCTTGTCAACGCTAAATGGGCGGCATAGCCGGCGACAGCATCATGGCAATGAATAAGATCAAACGAATTATTTCTAATCAACCGCTCAGCGCAGGTTACCAGTTTTGCCAGAGCGGTTTTAAGACGTCTGTCCCTATAGACGTCTTTTTGCCCGCCGGACAAAAAATATTGAACTAACTTGTGAGTTGTACTAATCGTAATTGAACCACCCTCCAGCAACTCAACTTTATGCTCGTCGTCTTTCAGACACAAAACCAAATCTTCCACATGGGAAGACAATCCTCCGCCATGCGGCACAGGAAACTGGGTAATCAGCAGAATATTCACGAGTTCTCCTTACAATTATGCAGAGCATCCAGGATTCGTTCGGCGGCATGACCGTCGCCATAAGGGCTGACCTTGGGCAGTTCCCCGATTTCGGTTTGCAGCAGACGGCGGCAGTGTTCGATAATATCGTCACGGTGATTTCCCACTAAAGTGACCACGCCGGCTTCAACCCCTTCGGGTCTTTCGGTGGTATTGCGCATTACCAATACCGGTTTGCCCAGGCTGGGTGCTTCTTCCTGTACCCCACCGGAATCGGTCAAAATAAATCGGCTCCGATTCATCAACCAGACGAAGGAGGAATAGGGCTGCGGTTCAAGCAGATGAATATTTGAACAACCGCTCAGAATCCGATAAACTGGCTCCTGAACATTGGGATTCAAATGCACCGGATAGACCCAATTGACTTGCGGATAACATCGGGCCATCTGGGCTATAGCCTGACAAATACCTTCGAAAGTTTCTCCGAAACTTTCCCGGCGGTGACCGGTTATCAAAACCATATCTCTATCACCAATATTTTGTTCGGCCCAGTTTTTAATGGCGATCACATCGTCGGAAGGATGATTCTCGTTTTTGGCCAGCATCCAGTAAAGGGCATCAATCACCGTGTTACCGGTAACTCTCACCTGCTCAGGCGGTACTCCTTCAGCCAATAGGTTGTTCTGGGCCCATTCGGTGGGGGCCAGGTGCAGATCGGCAATTTGCGTGGCAATACGACGGTTAACTTCTTCTGGAAAAGGTTGGCGTTTGTCATTGGTTCTCAAACCCGCTTCCACGTGCGCTACCGCGATACCCACAAAAAAAGCGGCTATGGAGGCGGCCCATACAGTAGTGGTATCACCCTGCACCAGCACCCAGTCGGGACGAGCTTTCTCCAAATATCTGCTAACCGCCTGAATTGTTCGGGAGCTGATATCCGCCAGAGTCTGGTTCGGGCGCATCAGGCCCAGATCCTCATCGGCGACAATACCAAACAGTTTGAGCATCTGATCGAGCATCTGGCGATGCTGACCGGTTACACAAACCTGCACTCCAAATCTTTCCGGTTCCTGACGAGCCTGAAGAATAACCGGCGCCAGCTTAATAGCCTCCGGCCGTGTTCCAAATACGAAACACAATTTTTGCATACACCACAACCTCTGTTTGGGAAACCACTATTTTCAGAGTAGTTTCACCCAATAGCCAAAGTAATTATACATTTGTTTCTGGTTCCCTGTCTGTAGCCACAACGGTTTTGTTGCGAATGGCATTCAAGGCGTATGTAAAATCACTTTTTCTTAACAACAACATACTTTTAAACTTTATTCCGTAGGAATATTTCATCAATACTATGCCTATTACAAAAACTGAAAAGCCGGCAAATACGAATGCCAGAGCGGCACCGTTAATGCCATAGTACGGAACCAGAAGGCACGTCAACACTATCATAATGACAACACTCACACTCATGATATAGGCCGTCACATGGGCTCGACCATCACTGGCAAGGAGATTATTACACACGGCAAACGTACATCTCAGGGCAATGCCCACAGCCAAAATCCGCAGAGCAGGCACCGCGGGAAGAAATTCCTGGCCGAAAAGTAACAGCATCGCCCAACGAGCAAAAAGGGCGATTCCAAATACAATCACCAACCCCAAAACCAGATAGAGGCGCATGGCCATGGCTGCTTGCGAATTTCTTTTCTGCCCCGACAGTCCTGACCAGTTGGCATACAAAAGAGGGCCGACAGCTACGGGTACCAACATGATTAAACCGCATAAACTTGTGGCCCGATCGTAATAGCCAATGTTAGCAAAATCATCCGGCATGAGGTATCTTAACAGTAATAAACCGATCGACGCATTCATCACCGTAACAATATTGGATAATAAAAGTCTTAGCCCGTAGGAAAACCCATCTTTGAAAACCTTAGAATTAAATGAATAACCAAATGTGATTTGTCCACGCAAAAACCAAATTACCAATAAGATGCAAAATAAATGCTCCAAAGCCACAAGAAACAATGCCACATTTACCGTGAGCCAATTAAACAAAAAGCCCAAGGCTACAGCCAACAAGAATATAGCTTTGCCGGCAACGTCGGCGATAACCGCCTGTTGGATCCGCAAAGCGGCAACCAGCATCGGCCTAAACAAATTTACGCCATACGAGAAGGAAATACCCAAAGAAAAAAGTATTATTACCAACAAGGGAAACCTGCCGAAATAATCCATGAATGTAGTCAACACAATCGGCAGGATCAATATTATTACAATCGCGCCGACCAGGCTTATCCAAATCGAATTGATCATTATCTGCCGGGGATCAATTTTATGTTTGTTCAGGAGATATATGTTGGCCTGTCCAATACCCAGCCCCAGAAAGGTAACTATCAGCGTACCCACTGTAAACGGTAGTTTATATTGGCCCATACCTTCCGGCTGCAGGGCACGGGCCAGCATCATACTGCTGACAATTCCCAACCCGGCGCAGAATACCGACCCGCCGCTGGCAAATATACCTTTACGTAATAAACTCATCAGATTATAATTCTATTTTCAATAAAACAACTTCTCATCCAAGGGCTGAAGAAAAAGTATATGTTATTTTTCTGTTACAAAACATTTATAGCCATGAAGACCGAGAATATCGATGTCCCTTATCATCAAACTCCTGCTCTTTTCGGATTATCCGTTCTTCTATTGGTTGTGTTCGCCCTTCAGCCTTTAGTTTTATGAACACTTTGTCTTGCTGTTTGGTTTCCAGATATTTTCCCCTATCTCTACATTTTATGACTTTAGCCGGATTACCGCCTACAATTGCCAAATCCGATACATCTTTCGTTACTACTGTACCGGCCGCCACTATTGCGCCTTCACCTATCGTAACTCCAGGCACAATAACTACATTTCCACCAATCCATACGTTTTGCTTGATATGAACCAATTGCAGCAGTACTTTTTCATCATAAGGAATGGCCTTTGCGTTCCAGTAATTGTGGTTGGCCGTGTAAATACTAACGTATGGGCCTATAATTGTACCATCTTCTACGATTAATCCCCCCTGTATGGAAAGAAAAGCATGTGACCCGATATATATATGTTATTACCCAACTCCAGTCTATCGGGGTAGGTGATTTCCAGATACGGGGCTATGAAAACATTTGCACCTTTCCTCGCAAATCGCAATGATTTGAGCCTGCGAGATTCCATAATGTGTTTTAATTTATGGCTCCTCATAAGAATCTGTACATGGATATGCCAAAAAATGACTGGTTTC
>CAZICK010000027.1:0-43527 GCA_964537505.1 uncultured Pirellulales bacterium | reverse complement strand
TAGGATACAGCAGTTCTTAGCCTCGTGTTCTGTACAGATTCTTATGAGGAACCAGTTTTTTAGATGGGCCGATCAAACCGTGGAAGACTATTTTGCGGAAAGCCGGCATTGAGGATGGCACTTTTCATGATTTGCGAAGTAAAATTACAAAAAAAGCAAAGAATAAAACCTGGGATAAAACTTTTTGGGTGTTCTATGGAAATATAACTACTTGTATAGTAAGCAGTTATATTCAATCGGGGAGACAAGATTTGAACTTGCGACCTCTGCGTCCCGAACGCAGCGCTCTACCAAACTGAGCCACTCCCCGTGGCAGACTGTAAGTTTGCAATGCCTACACTAACGCAAATACGTGATTTCGCCAAGAAAATTTTTGCAGAATATTGAACGGTCCAATACCGCGTATAGCTACTCTAACAGAATTCCCCTGGTTTCTCGGTTGCTGGTCCGACGGTGCTGCTGCTTTCGCTTTCTCCTTTTCCGCCTGGTATTTTTACTGTAAAGGTGGTTCCTTCACCGGAGATACTGTCCACTTCTACGCTTCCATGGTGCTCTTCGGCGATTCTTTTGACCACGGCCAGTCCCAAACCGGTACCGCCGTGACCTTTGTTGGAAGAAAACGCCTTGAAGATGCCGCTGAGCTGATTGGCTTCGATACCGATTCCGTTGTCACTAACCGACAGAATTACTTCCTGTTTTTCGTCATCATAGATAGTTTTGATAGTGATCGCACCGCTGTCTGGTGCCACGGCGTCGAGCGCATTGAGCGTTAAATTGAGAATCACCTGCTGCATCCCGTCGGGGTCCACCGCCAGGGCCGGCAGTTTATCGTCCAGATCGGCGATCATTGCCACTCTTTTTTCATCTGCATGGTTGGCAAGCATTTCTGTCGCTTCGGTTACCAGATGATTGATTTGCGTCATAATCAAATGAGGCTGTCGTATCTTGCTGAAGGCCAACATATTGAGCACCAGATTATGGACCTTGGTAAGGTTGCGCTGCAAAATAGCCCAGCCTTTTTTGACCATGGGAATCTTTCGTTTATTAAGACCAAGTTCCACCATATCGGCTGCGCTCTGCAGACTTTGCAGTATGTTTTTTATGCTGTGGGACAGATAAGCCACTGTTTCGCCTGCTGCGGCAAGTCGTTCCGCTTGTACTCCTGCCTGATATAGCCTGGTGTTTTCCAGTGCCAGACCGGTTTGAAAGCCGATGGCCGTTAACAAACGGAGCTGTTCGACAGCATAAGTGTGAGTGGCCACAGTGGTATCTACATAGATCACGCCCATAATGCGTTCCCTCACCGTAATCGGTACGCAAAGGGCTGAGCGGATACCGTAATTTTGTACACTCTTGCCCTTAGCAAAACGCGGATCGCGCATGGCGTTGGAGCAGATTGCCCCTTCTTTATGTTTCATCACATGATCGACGATGGTATGACTGACGGTGATTTCCCCCGAGTGTTCTTCGCTGCGGTAACGCACCGCCATCGGCTCGAGTTTTTCCTCGTCACCATTTTGCAACAAGATGAAACCGCGATCAGCCGGGAGAGTCTTAAAAATCATATCCATTACTCTTTCGACCAACTGCTGACGGTCGAAAATCGAATTGATGGTCGTGGATAGTTCATACAACAGCCGCAGATTACCTACCGCATCGGAGGTCTCCGGTCCGGCGATGATCACCGAATCGTCCATCGACGGTACCGTAGCCATAATGGACGATTCGATCAGGTTGCCGTTCGCATCGATACGCAGACCGTCCAAACCGCCCGCTACACTACTGCTCTGAACACCGCCGAATACGATCAGTGTAGCGCCGCATCGGATCTGATCACCCTGTTTCAAATCAAGCGAGGCGGACAACTTCACGCCGTTGACGTATGTTCCGTTGGCGGAGTTCAGATCGTTGATCGTCCAGATGTCGTCTTTCCTTCTTATCAACTCGGCATGACGGCGCGAAATAGTATTGTCCGACAGAGGAAAATCCTGACTGCCGCGGCCGATCAGAATCGGCGAACTGGAAACCTCCAGGGTACGTCCTTTATCCGAGCCTTGTAAAACGTATAACGTCGGCACTGTCAATAGCCCCAATAAAAACCATCTGCAACAAAATGAATTACAATAGGCCAATAACGATACAACACGGATACGAACACCGCCACACCATATTGTATGATTTTTCAGCCGACAGGTCAAGGGAGATTTGCTCAAGATACCCCTCGGATGTTACCTGACGAATGGATTGGTCTGTTTTTCCGTACCGATAGTAGTTTGGAGCCCATGACCGGAATAGACTTTAGTTTGTTCCGGTAATACCAAAAGTTGCTTTCGGATACTGTCCAGCAGGGTTGGCATAGACCCGCCCGGGAAATCGGTCCGACCGATAGAACCGGCAAAAAGGGTATCACCGCTAAAAACCATTCCTTCATCACGGCAATAGAGGCTTATGCAGCCGGGAGTATGTCCTGGTGTGGCCAAAACCTCCAACCTGATCTGCTCCAGTTCAATGGTATCACCTGCTCCGAGCAGTTCATCTGCCGGGCCGATTTTGAATGGTTTTCCCACCATCAGCGATAGATTTTTCGTTGTACTGCCGAGCATCTTAGCATTATCTCGCCCGATACCAATCGGTATCTTGCCGAACTCTTCCTCTAACAACTTTACCCCGGCGATGTGATCGCAATGACCGTGCGTCAGAATTATCTTGCTCGGCTGCAACGATTCTTCTTTTAGAAATGCAACCAGTGGCTCAGCCGAGAAACCCGGATCGATAATGAGGCATTCTTTGGCTTGAGCCGTCGAACGCAATACATAACAGTTAGTCTCAAACTCTCCTAATACAAAACAATCAATCTGCACTATTGCTCCTTTTATGTTAAGGTATGCGTCTTTATACAGTGTACGCGCCTTTATGTAAGGTATGCGTCGCACACCAACAATCTTGCCTGCAGGTTGGTCCCAGGCGATTTCCTTACTCTCTTTTGGGAATCGGCAATCCCAATTCCGTCAATACCTTTTGCATGTCCTGCCAGACTCGCATCCGCGTATCTTTAGAATAGTTCCGCAGCAGATATGCCGGGTGATACGTAGCGATAAGTTTTATCGGTTCAGCCAATGGGTGTGGCCGATACTCATGTACACGCCCCCTCAACTCTCCGATCGAGTCGCTGCTTTCCAGCAGGGTACGAGCCGCATGAGCACCCAGGGCCACGATAATTTCCGGTTCGATTATTTGCAGTTGTTCGCACAGAAAATCGACACACTGGACAATTTCACTGACTTGCGGGTCACGATTGCCCGGCGGTCGGCATTTGAGAATATTGCCAATAAAGACATCCCGGCGATTGAGGCCCATCGCTTCGATTATCTTCGTCAGCAGTTTGCCAGCTTGCCCCACAAACGGTCGAGCCTGTTCGTCCTCCGTTTGGCCCGGCGCTTCGCCGACGAACATGATACGCGCATCGGGATTGCCTTCGCCGGGTACGGTATTGGTCCGCTGTTTGTGGAGTGGGCACTTGGTGCATTGAGCCACTGCTTGGCCAACTTTGCTCAGACGCTGACGTTTTTCTTCGATAATGCCGACCTGCTCAGCGGAGTTTTTCGTCTCTTCCGTGGTTTTTGAATCGGTTGTCATTTTTTCTTTTCCCATTGCCTGCACTTTGCCTATCCGCCCAATAGGCAGCCATACGCCGCCCAGGAACAGATCGCTTTCCAATTGCCCTGTAATCGTGTTAATTAGCCGCTGTCGGTCAATTTCGGTATTCATTTAATTATGTCGCGAATTGCATCTCATACAGTTGTCGATACAGCTTACAACTCTTGATCAGTTCCTGATGTTTGCCCTGGGCGATTAGCCTTCCATTATCCAGTACAATAATCCTGTCGGCATCGATAATAGTGCTCAACCGATGAGCGATAATAAACGAGGTTCGGTTTTGCGTAAACTTCGTCAGGGCCTTTTGGATTTTAGCTTCGCTGTCGGAGTCGATTTGGCTCATTGCCTCGTCGAAGATCAGAATCGCCGGGTCAAGCAATATCGCCCGGGCGATAGCTATTCTCTGCAGTTGTCCTCCCGACAGTTTCGCCCCTTGTTCGCCCACGATGGTTTGGTATCCGTTTGGCGTCTGTTCGATAAATTCGTGAGCGTAGGCCTGTTTCGCTGCCTCGATGACTTTTTCTTTGCCGGCCTGTGGTCTGCTGTAGGCGATATTGGCCTCAATGGTATCGTTGAAAACCACCGTCTGCTGGGTGACGATACCGATTTGCTCACGTAGTGAACTCAAAGTCCCTTGGGCGATATCCGTCCCGTCAAAGAGGATAGCTCCCTTTTCAGGAATGAAAAACCGGGGGACAAGGCTCAAAAGGGTGGTTTTCCCTGAGCCGTTCGGTCCTACGACCGCGATAGTTTGACCGGCATTGACGGTCAGATTGATGTCACTGAGCGTGTCGGCTAGACTATCGGGATAACGAAAATTGATATTTCGAAATTCAATCAACCTGCTCAAGCGTTCCAACTTTACGGCCTGTGGTGGATCGGTTTCGATAGGCGTATCGATCAGGCGATAGACCCGCTCGGCCGAGGCGTTGGCTACCTGCAGATCCGGATAGACATCTCCCAGCTTACGGCCCGACTCAGCCATGGAAGCCAGCAGCATTACCAACGTGAAAAAATCGCTGGTTTTCATATCGCCGTCCGGCTTGCCGAACAAATAATAAGCCGCACAGATCATCCCGGCGCAGGCAGCGGTGATCCCCAGCGATTCGATAATAGGACCACTGGAAGCTTCTATCTTGGCCACACGAAACTGTTGTTTGAGCAGTTTTTGGTTGATTTCGGTAAAACGGGTTTCTTCAAAGGTCTCCTGATGATAGCCCTTGACGACCCGGATGCCCAAAAGGGTTCCCTGAAGGTGCCCCAGCATTCGCGACCAGCTTTCAAGGGTTTTTTTGGTGGCCCGTTTTATCTTTTTACCCAGTTTACCGATTACCAACGCCGCTATCGGGGCGCCCATGAGCACAATCAGGGTCATATCGGAGTTGATCCAGAACGCCCCTGCCGTCAGCCCGATGATGGTGAACGGCTCGCGGATCACCTTGCCGAGCAGGACAGTCATACCTCGATGGATCCGATTGGAATCCTGAACGAATCGGCTCATGGTATCGCTGACCCCTTCCTGACTGAAATAGCTCAGGGGTATGCGAACGGCTTTAGCGTAGGCGTCCCGACGCAGTGACATGATACTGCGATACGATATTCTTCTGACCAGATATTCCTGAACGAACCGTAGCGTGCAGCGTACGATAGTGGCCACCCACATCAGAACGATAATCAGAACGATGCAATTACGTTTGAAACTGGCTCCCTGCTGGTAAGGGACAAATCCCAGCAGCCACCGGGCCGCCGGTGCGTAGATCGGAGGTTTATCGAGATTGATGCCGATCAATTCTATACTATCGTCGGTATGTTTGATGGTCAGTTGAACCGGTTGGTCGGAATCGGCTCCCGCTAAATGTTGCAGTAATTGGTTCCTCGACATGCTTCCCTGCGACGTGCTTCCCTGCGGCGTGCCTCCCTCCAACGTGCCTCCCCGCGGTGTGCCTTCCCGCAGTGAGCCTCCCTGCGGTGTGCCTCCCTCCAACGTGCCTCCCCGCGGTGTGCCTCCCTCCAACGTGCCTCCCCGCGGCGTGCCTCCCTGCGGTGTGCCTCCCTGCGGTGTGCCTCCCTGCGGTGTGCCTCCCTCCAACGTGCTTCCCTCCAACGTGCCTCCCTCCAACGTGCCTTCCTGCGGTGAGCCTCCCTGCAACCGCGGTCCTGGCGTGACTAGCAGGACAATATCGTCCTTTGACAGACCGCTGTTTTCGGCTGGGGTTTTTTTTCGAATATGGAATATTCTTAATGGTTGAGGCGGCGTTTCGGTATCTCCGAGAGCTGCCGGATTTTCCTCTATCGTCACGGATTCGAACACGATTCCGCTGCGATGCTTGACGATCCCCCGATAGACCCATCCGTGGAGACCCTCTTCGCCGATCATTACCCTCATCAGGGGCAGCATAGCTGCTATGCTCATCGAAAACAGCATTGCGGCGCCTAGGGCGCAGGCGATGGAGATTATGACGGTTTTGTATTGTGGGGCGGCGTATTTTAGTACGCGTCTGAAGTGTTTCATTTTATGGTAATCCGATTTTAGTGCGCGATTTTGTTTTTTGTTTTTCGTAACTCGTTTAACTACAAGGTAATGTGAAAAATTGTTGTTCTAATCCTTTATGTCCGTTGGTATTTCATAGTTTGTTTGTTCTCGGTAGTTGAATAAACGTAATGTCTATCAGAATATGGTGTTAGGGTCAAGGGTACAATTATTTCGGTTGGGGGCGGTGGGGGAATTTGATTGACAAAATCGGCGTATTTTATTAAAAAAGTGAAGATTTTTGGTGTTTTTTGGCGTGTTTTTGATGCGTTCTTGGTATGTTTTGATGTGGTTTTGATGTGGTTTTGATATGGTTTTGGTGTGTTTTTTGATTAGAAAGAGCAGGTAAATATGAAAGTTTCATTGTCCGGTCCTGATATCAGCCAGGCTGAGATTGACGCGGTGGTCGCGGTGCTGCGTACCCCGAATTTGAGTCTGGGCCCTAAATTGGTTGAGTTTGAAACCAACTTTGCCGACTATGTGGGCCGACGGTTTGGTGTTGCGGTTAACAGCGGTACGAGCGCTTTGCATTTGTGTATGTTGGCGCTGGGGATTGGGCCTGGTGATGAAGTTATTACTACGCCTTTTAGTTTTATCGCTACGACTAATTGCGTGCTGATGGTCGGGGCGAAACCTGTTTTTGTGGATGTCGATCCGGTGAGCTATAATATTGATGTGGATCGGATCGCCCAGAAGATTACCGATAAGACCAAGGCAGTGCTGCCGGTGGAAGTGTTCGGCAATCCGCAGGGGATCGATCAGGTTTATGAGTTGGCCCGTCAGCGGAATCTGTTGTGCGTTGAAGATTCGTGTGAGGCGCTGGGTTCGGTGGTCAACGGGCGTAAGGTTGGAACGCTTGGTAATGTCAGCACGTTTGCGTTTTATCCCAATAAGCAGATGACAACCGGCGAGGGAGGTATGATCGTTACAGACGATGAGCAGGTCGCTCATCTTTGTGCTTCGCTGCGTAACCAGGGGCGGGATGCCAACGCCGGGTGGCTGGCTCATGCGCGGCTGGGTTATAATTATCGGCTGTCGGATATAAATTGCGTTCTTGGGATCGAACAGCTCAAACGGATCGAGCAGTTCATCGCCAAGCGAGGGCAGGTGGCCGGGTGGTACCGGGAAATGCTCGGGGACGAGCAGCGGATAGTTTTGCCGAATGAGCCGGACGGGTGCCGAATTAGCTGGTTTGTCTATGTGGTACGGCTGCAGGATGAATTTAGCGGTGAAGATCGTGATATGATATTGGTGTATTTACGTGAGCATGGTATCGGCTGTAATAATTATTTTACTCCTATCCATCTGCAGCCTTTTATAGCGGATAAGTTCGGTTATCGGGTTGGTGATTTTCCTGTTACCGAAAGAATTGCGCAGCGAACGATTGCGCTGCCGTTTTATAATAATCTGAGCCGGGAGCAGGTGGAGACGGCTTGTGCGGCGTTGAAGTTGGCGTTGAATAAGCTGATGTAACCGGCATTTCCCAGATAAACAGTTGCCAAAAAACTGGATTTTGATAATATAAACCTCACAGAGTGCGTTTTATAAGTTTTTTGATACTGAAAATGTGCTTAGATTTGCGTTTTTAGAGGTTACCACGAACAATTGCGGAAATGAAATCTGGTATGATTCAACAAACACTTTTTGACATAGAACCGCAGAGGACAGAGATTAAAAATTTCGTGTGCCCCCGTGGATATAAGGGGCTGGCGGCTTTTCATAAATACTGGGGTAAAAAACCCACCGAATGTCTGTCTTTCATGATAGAGAATTTAACTGAGCCTGGAGATATAGTTTTTGATCCGTTTTTAGGTTCAGGACTGATAGCAAGGGAATCTCTCGACCGAAAGAGACGATTTATTGGGACGGATATTAACCCGGCTTCGATAGAAATGGCCCGTTTTATTGTTTCGCCTCCTTCGGTTCAGGAATATTCCGAAGCACTCAAGGATCTGGAGAAGCGAGTTAAGAATGAAATTGAAAAAAGTTATCTGCGGGAAGACGGTAATATTGCCACTCATTATCTGTGGGAAAACGAGACACTAAAAAGCGTATGGTTTAACCAGCACGGCCAGCGTGGACGAATAGAGAGAAAGCCGGACAAGTATGATCTTACCCTTCTTGCTCGTTATCAGAATTACCATTGTAAGTATTTACGCGAGATAGAATTATTTGAGAATTCTCGAATAAACACAAAACGGGAACTAAAGCTGGGAGATATTTTTACCGGCAGAGCATTGCGAAATATTGATATATTGCTCCAGCATATTGAAGGTTACGAAGAAACTTTAAAAAAAGCATTCATGTTGACTTTGACAGCCGCTTCCGGCCAAATGTCGAATATGGTATTTGCCGTTACAAACCGTGGCAAGATAAACGGTAAAAAAGACGAAAGAATATGCGTTGGTAGTTGGGTTATTGGTTACTGGCGTCCCAAGCTGCATTTTGAAGTTAATGTCTGGAGTTGTTTTCACAATCGCGCCCGAAAAATCATTAAAGGATTGAAAGATGTGACTAATATTTATAACAATGAGCACACCAGTGACATAACCGATTTTTATAAGGCAAACTATGATTGTGCTTTAGTCAACAGTGATGCTAGAAAAGTTGTAAGCGACATGCCGAACGGATCAATCAAATTGCTTTTAACAGACCCTCCACACAGCGACAGGATACCATATCTGGAGCTCAGTGAAATGTGGAATACTATACTTGGGTATCAGGTTGATTTTGATAATGAGATTGTTGTCTCAAACGCCCGTGGGCGGCATAAGGGCAAAGATAGCTATAATCAGGATATGTACAATCTGCTGGTAAAATTGGAGTGTAAGATGTGTGCCGGTGGGATAATTGCATTGATCTTTAACGCCCGCGACGCGGACAGTTGGCGTTATATTAAAGAATTTTCTGATACATCCTCAACGATGAGCTTTAGAGGGTGCTTTGATATAGCATATTCAGCTAACTCAGTTGTGCAGGACAATAGAAAAGGTGGAATGAAACATGACTATGTTATTCTATTTGAAAAGAGAGGCGCTACCGGCGATTCGTGGCAGAAGATAACGAGTATTCCCGGCTGGTCTGATAGTTTTCCTGAAGTATAGGATTTTAGTATGACATTCGATTTTATACAAGCAAAGATGGCTTTTAGAAATGACAAGATCAGGGAACTTGCCCATGAAGAGAATGGTTTACGGTTTCTGAAATTGCGTTCCTTATCTCGTTCGGAGCAGATGGAGTATCTCATCGATAAGGTTGGTTTGCCGAATCCGAATTATCGGGGTGATCGTTTGTTAAAGTTTCTTTTTGAGTCATCAGTAACAAACAACGATATTGAAGATGCTATAAAGGAACTCTATCGGGAACAAAGGCAGCAACGGCTTGAAAATGAAGACAAACTGATTAGCGAGCTTTACAAGATAAAGTGTTTTGACTGGGGAGGATTACACCAGAATAGTCTAGAGAAAACGATTGTAGATAATTATGTCAAGAAAATTGAATCTTATGACAAACTGTGTGAAAGCATCGAGAATGAATTATTTCATAGCATGAAATCTTATGTATTGTGTTCGTGGTATAATCATTGGACATCAATTGTGATAGAGGATATTTTTCGTGATCATGTCAGAATCCTGCCTGCTGTGGGGCTTATAAAGAAGATCGATTTTTTTATAGATAACATTCCTTTCGACTTAAAAGTAACCCATATGCCGAAAGGCTATGTCAAGGAAAAACGTAAAGAAGAAGGCCTGAAACCGGAACAGACCTTGTTAAAGCATTTTTGCCGTGAGAATAATATCTATTTTGAAAAGTTACCGGAAGACAGATTGCTGGAAGACTTATGGAATAAGGTTTCGGATTTCCCATCAATTAAAGCAAAGGCTCTTATCAATGAACTGAGAGAAGTCAGATTACGTCAAATAGCACAAGTTAAAGAATCGCCGGAATTGCTTAGCAGGTGGTTATACGAAAATCAGGGAACCCGCCGTTTCGATGCAGCTAATCGGATATTTTTCATTTTGGTTGATACGGATAATTTTTTTGATTCATGGAAACTCAAGCGTGCCAAGCCGCTGTTGGTGCATACAATCCACAATCATCTGGATAAAATGCCTCAAAATCCAGGAAAGGAATTATCCTTTAATTGGGAAGGTGTCGAATACAATGTTACTTGTGATCTTATTATGCTAACACATAGCAAATCTTCTTGATGGTCGGCATAAGATTTTGAGGAAATTCAGGGAATGGTAAGTAGTACCGAAACCGCATGGGGCGAGGGGCGAGGCTACGAGAGTCGTTTCTAAAACATGCCCACGCAAGCGTGGGCATGGCATCCGGCTCCTTGTTTTGCAGGTTAGGTTTTGTTAGAGCCTCTAAATGAAAGGTGGTGATTTGACTGTGTCCGTAGATTTCTATTTCGATGTGTTAGAAGATTTTGTGCGCGAAGAACCAGTAGTACTTCTTATAATAGTTTGCACTTTTATATTGATAGTTGTCTTTTTAATAATGACATCTGTTCGTAGAAAAAACAAATAAGCAAAAGAAGAGTGTGATGGAAAAAACATCATTGTTAATATTAACATCAATATTGATGGGATGTGCCCCTTTGATAGAACAACAGATAGCTCAAGAGCAAAAAATAGAAAAGGAAAGGCGAACTAAATATGTTGAATCACATCCTCGGCTTTCTGCCACCACTCGAAAGGATATTTTAAATGGAATTGTTCGAGTGGGTATGACCGTAGATCAAGTTAGGGCAATTAAAGGAACTCTTTACTGGGAAAGTAGTTCTGTTTTTGGTGATCTGAAAATGGAAACTTATAAAAGCGGTAGAACTTGGTTCACATTTTATAACGGCAAATTGTATAGTTCGGTAGCTTTGTCTTATTACTAAGATGAGAATTGTTTTTTAAGAGCAGGCCTTAACCGTCTTGCCCTTTTCTATTTGCAACGTTCAAGCAGAGCGTCATAAATATTGCCCGGATTTGAGCTGATTCGGGGCTTTTCTCGTGTTTTTTGTCATGAAATCCGGTAAAGTCTCAAAAAGAATAGCCTTTAAATTCATTAGGAGAGTCCATTGCCGCATAGGGTTACAGATTTTTTTTGCTGATTTCGCGAATAAGAGAAGTTGCATAGCAGCCGGAATCAAGCTCGAATTGCAGTTCGATGTAAGGTCCCAATTTGTCCTGCCCTGTGGTAACCTTGGTATGATGCGGCTGAAACCGCAAAGGCCGGCGACCACCCTTGGCATCATACTGGCGCATTTGACGAAAATCCCTGTTTTTCAATCCTGCCAAATCCAATACAGGATTTTCGATATCCCCGGCTGGTCCAATTAACCTGGTCATACGAAATCCCAACAGAGGCCCAGTGGGGCTAATCTCAAAGGCGTCGCAGCGAGGTTGTTCCAATATGGCATCTTCGACACGGAAACAGGCCCCATTAATATGCTTATAAGCCATCTCCCCGACGAGAAGTTTATCAATGTCCGGCATACGAGCGGCAAGTACCTGGTTGAAAAGGGCGGATTGATACGCAGATACAAAGAAACTTTTGAGATGTTTGTCTATACTTTTATAAGCTTTTTCCTTGCTGCTTTTGGATGTAATAAGAGTTTTTAATGCACGACGTTGGTCGGCAAAAGGATAGGGCCAGGCATCATAGGCTTTTTTGTAATCACCCTTTTCATAAAAGGCTCGTGCAGCAACAAGTGTCGCTGAATCCTCTTCTTTTGGTTGGCCAAGGAACAAATCAACAAACTCATTAATTTTACCTTTGGAAACTGCTTCTCCTAATAGATGCGTGTCGCCGCGATAGCCAAATCGTTGTACACCAAAATAGCCTGGCACCCCCCTGCGAATTAGTACAGACATGACGTTTTCAGCTACTTCGACAGCCTGTTTTAGAGGCAGATTAACCTCGCGAAGTCGAATAACAAAACGATTGCCGGCAAGATGCCCCAATTTGATTTTGTTGCCGTGACGGGCAATTTGAATAATTTTAATATTAGGGATATGAAGTGATAGTAATCGTTCTGGATTTATATGCTCTATGGAAATCCACTGTCTAGTGACAGCACGAGCATCTTTCAGGCCGGCATAGCCGATTTCTTTTCGAGTTATCTGCAGCACATTGGCAATTTTAGCCAGTGTGTCCATCGTTGATATTCCTTTTTTTTCGATCTGGGCATAAATATGCGTTCCACTTCCGCAAGGAGTATATAAAGGCAGTTCTTCAACAAGAAAATCTTCTTCGCATGTTTTTATAGTACCTCCTATCCCATCAAATTGAGTGGTAAGGAAAGGAAGTGAACTATGAGTGCTTGAATTATACATAACGATAGGCAAATTACCAGTTCAACCGTTTTTACTCCGATATTTCATATTTGCCGTTGTCCTATCCTGTATAGGTTGCTGTGTCGCCCGGGTTGCTCTCCAGCAGAGCCTTATCCTCCGCAGCAACATAAGTGATTATAGCAGAATTGACGTGTAATGCCAAAAAGAATACCGATTGTCGCGGGTACCCGATAGAGTTTAGTTGCAAAACAAAAACTTTATCTGTTGCGCTTCAGATTGAATTTCGGGCTTTTAGTACCTGGCATTTTCATTCAGTACGGGCATATTAAGGGGTTTGCCACTGGAGTTTGGGGTATTCATCTGGGGCGATGGTCCAGATGTTGGTAAAGTCCCAACCTGCCGAAGTATATGTGATCTCCTGCTGCATATTGGTGGTTGACTGGGCGATGACATCGGCTGGATCGGATATGTTTCCTACGCCGGTAATGGTGTCGTTGACAATGTTGTCCCAGAAACACTTAGTATAGATACTGCTGTTGTCATATCCGGTCAGTGCTCCGATATTAGTGGCACCTGAGATAACTCCTGAAGCATAGCAATGAATGATCGGCACGCCGGCGGCGCTTTTACCGATCAGTCCGCCGACTTTGTCATTGCCCGATACGCTGCCGGCGGCGTAGGATTGTTCGATTTGTGCGTAACTCGAGCCTACCAGTCCTCCTATCGATTGACTGGTACCGATCACGTCACCGGTGGCAAAGCACTGGGTAACCTGACCGGTATTTTTTCCTGCCAGGCCGCCTACATTGTTGGCGCCTGATACAGTCCCGGCTGCATAGCAATAGCTGATATCTACCATCTCACACGAGCCGGCCAGGCCACCGATATAATATGAAAATCCCGATCCGGACACATCACCGGCTGCATAGCAATTTTCGATATCTGAGACGTTATTGGTGCCGACCAGTCCGCCGATAAAGAGGACGCCGGAAACAGCGCATGTGGCATGGCAATTGTCAATGATCGTTTCAACCGGTCCGGTGAGTTCTGTCACCTCATCTGTTGTAAATGCCGCGGCGCCTATCATTCCACCGGTGGAATTGTTGCCGGCTATACTGCCGCCTTCGACAGAACAGTTGGTGATTTGGGCTTCTCTGAGCCATCCTATGAGTCCGCCGATATACTTACCGTCTTCGGCGGTGATATTGACATTGGTCATAGAGAGGTTTTTGACCTGGGCGGCCGAGCCGTTAACAAAACCAAAAAGACCGATATAGGCATTGTCCGGAAAGCTCGTTCCCGTGGCGTCATAGGTAAAGTTGGAGATTATACGTCCGTTGCCATCAAAGACTCCACTAAAGGCCTGATAATTACCCGGGCCCGCCACGTATCCGATTATGTTGAAATCGGTTCCAGTATAGCCGCTCAGGTCGATATTGTTCATAAGCTTGAAATGCTTGTCCCAGGTTCCCGGATGAGTGCCGATGGCGTTAAGCTGCTCGGCGGTGCAGATGATAAACGGATCGGACGGGGTGCCGGAACCACCGCCACAGGGAGGCTCGTACGACTGCCCTTTGAGCCAATTTACCGCCATTTTTGCCAAGTCATCGACATCGACCTGCGTATCCTGATTGATATCGGTTCTCTCACACCAATCAGGCTCGGCGCAACCGTCGATCAGCCATTGCGATGCCAATAGTGCGAAATCAATCAAATTGACCATAATGTCCCTGTTAATATCGCCCCGGTTAATCGCATAAATGTCGATATCCTGCTGTGTCGTATGACCGGAACTGTCGTCAACCGTGACCGTGATCGGATATTCGCCCACTGCCCCGGGCGTTCCCGAGAAGCAGCCGTCGGTATCGAATGTGATCCCCGGAGGCAGCACAGCTTGTCTTTCGAACGGAGGAACAAACAACACCGAATTGGCATTGGCCAGATTTGCGGCGCCGTCGTATCCTTCGACCAAGATGTAATCGGTCTCATTACCGGCTGATATGCCGACCGTTGGGGTCAGGATTGTGTTGCCGGTACCATAATCGAATTTGATTTGGCCGTCGCTAAAGAGTGTAACCGCGAAATTGCACGGCATGGCATAGGAAAAGGTCGTGGCCTTCCAACGGACCATTACCCAACTCGGATCGGCTTCCGGATCGTGATCGATATAGATGTCACCGACATTGTTATTGGGTGGGAAAGGATTCCTGGTATATAAATCGTCCCACAACGGAGCGATGCGGATGTTTCTCATCAGGTTTATGGTGCTGTTGCTATGGTCCGGACCGGCTGTGCCACCTAATTCCACAAAACCGTTGCTGCTGATCCTGATGACATTCCCAGCAGGGTACTCCACATTGTAGAACGGAAAATCGAACGGCAGCGTGTATTCGGTGTAAACAGCCTCGTCCACGTAAAATTCCTGAGGAGTTCCCGTCATGCTCAACTGGCCGGGATCGCCGATCTCATAAGGTGGTATCTGCTCCCTCGGCTGGATCATCCAATTCAGGTAAGGAAGCACACCGCCATAGGCCTGGACACATGAAATATCGATAGGTTCTGTGAGATACCAGGTATATTCCCACGGCGGTAAAATGCGAAGATCGAGTATTCCGTCGCTTCCTCCTCCGATAACGGTCAGCTCAAACTCACCGGCTTGGCCTCCCCAGCCTGCTACGCGAATCAGGTATTCCTGTTCAGCCGTCATTGGCATGGTGATCTGCTCCGGCTCTCCGGGGTATTGATCGTCACATGCCAATTCCGTCAGTTGGCAGTCGCTAAAGATGGCCAGGGTGGTATCGAAGGAATTGCTGGAAAGGGTCACGGTAACTTCCTCGCTCTCGGTCGGGATATACAAGTACCACAGGTCCTTAATGTCATCAGCACCGCAGGAACTGACAAGACTGCTCCCGTTGTCGTCGGTGGGCGTTGCGTTGGTGGTGACGCCGGTGTAGGTCAAGCCGGTAACCATATAATCGGAGACTATCGCAGCACCTGTACAGTCGTCGTTGTAAGGCGGCTCACTAATGGTCAAAACGTAATCGTCAAAAGTACCATCGCCCGAAAAATCGTCATTTCCAGCCACGCGAATAAGATAGATATTGTTCTTTACTATAGGTATCGAGAGTTTGGAATCACTGTCACTGCAGTCGTCACAATTGTTTTCGGGCAGGTCGGGGCAATTGTTGTTAGCCGCCAACAATTGCAGGTTATCGCAGTTATTGGCGTACACCCCCAAAGTCGTATCGAAATCATCGCTATGAAGAAGCATTGTCACGGTACACGTTCTACTGGGCGAGAAGGTGTGCCAGGCGTCAATATAGTCACCCCAATCGTAACCAGGAGTAGCAAAGTCGAGATTCGGGTTAACCGGATCAGGCGTGGCGGTGGCACTGACCAGCGAACCTTCGTAAGGTACGCTTTGGGATATTGGACTGGTAAAGGCGCCTCCGCACCCATCGTTGGGAAACGGCGGTTTGTATGTTGCGGTAAGAAAATAATAACCAGTTTCGTTATTGTAACCCGCTACGCGAATAAGGTAGTCGATGCCTTCCTCGAGGGTCATCGAAAGCTCCGACTGACGATAAAAACCGCTGCGCTCGGAATCATCATTGCAGGCCAGCGAGTCCAGATTATCACAATCGGCAAATACCTCCAACGTGGTGTCAAAATCCGTACCCTCATTGCAAAGGCTGATAGTATATCCACCGCCCACCGGTGGCGTAAATATATGCCACGCGTCGATCGGATCGAATCCGGCGCAATCGGAGTAGTATGTCTGCCCGTCAGGTGTCCTGGTCCTCGAACCATAGACGGTTCTGGAGGCGATCTCGTAAACAAAAGGCTCCTCATTGCTGATAAAGGGATACTGCTGGCTTTCAGTCAGGGCGGTGGCACGTTTACAGTCGTCGTTATAATTTGTTCTATCCGCTAAGGAGTAGGTCATAGAACCGCCCGGCCCACTGATCTGGGAAATAGAGATACGCGTGTTGTAATCAACTCCAAACCCGTAGGTGTGGGTGTTCGGATAGGTGGTATCGCCGTTGATGATTGTAAAATCCGGATTGCGATAGAGGTCGGTACTATCGCCACGATTATTAAGCTTTTCGAGGTCATAATCGTTGTCCGCCTGGATAAGGGCGACCATATAGTGCAGTTCCGGCCAACCGAGCACCTGCCCTTCGTCGTTAGGATCTTCAGGAGGGATGATTACCGGGGGCATGCCCGGATACCCTTCGGAATCGTTGTTAAACTTGAATTCGTCGATATGCCAGATGGCAAGTCCACCTTGGGGCATGTAACGTTCGCTATCGCTCGGCTGTCGGTTTTCTATAAGCAGATATTCGGTGACAGGTATTTTCGATTGGTTGGGCAGGTTCGATAGAGAGCCGGCCTGTAAGAGAATCGCCGAATCGAACAGGTCATACTTGAAGGCTTCTCCATATTTGGTCCCACCGGCATCGGCGATGGCTATCTTTACGGTATGTTGTGCGCTCGTGCTCAGACCTGTCTTTTTGGCCTCCAGTCGTATCGTAAAACCGTCAAATTCGATGTTTTTCGTTGTCGTATTAGGGTCATTGTCCACATAGTACTCTTCGTTGTCGCCAGGTTGCCCGGGTAAGTTCGGATCGTCAGAAATTATTTCTGGTCTGACGGTCTTGACGTTTACCGGGTCTGTCGTACCCGGTACCAAGGCAATATTCACACCATCCACATAGACAGCCAGTACGTCATAACCCGTACTATTCGGGTCGGCATAGTCGCCGTCGCCTATAAACTCGGTGTATTCTTCCGAGGCAAAAACGAAGTTAAGATAAAGGTCCGCGGTTGGCGAGCTCGTATCCTCAAATTGGAACTTGAACTCCAACACCGCCGCATCGGTTGTAGGATTTTCGGCCAGGTTGTTCAGGGCCGAATCGCCGGCGTCACCGAGACCAGTACCAGTATCCGTTTCTTTGTTAGGCCCGAGGGCATCGAAGATATCGCCGGTGGACAGGATAATGCCTGCCTGCATTCCAATTCCAGCAGAGCTTCCTGCCCGGAAGACTCCAGCCGCTCGATTGTCTGCCTTGAGTTTAGGAGTGCCCTCTACAATGTTGATTCCCGGTCCCAGCAGGTCTGCCACTAACTTCTCGGCATTCTGTTGAGCGACTCTTATTCCATCAAGCCCTGAAGCAATGGACGAAGCACTCATCTGATAATTTATGCGGTGGACGGGATAGTTCGGATCGTCCGGATCATCATCATCGGCGAAACCTGTACTGACATAATACGTGCCCCAGAAATCGTCAACCTCAGGATCGTTAATCAAGTACGGTTCAACCAATCCCAATTGCACTCGTGACCACGCGCAAAGGTGAGGTGGATATTGGGCCGACGAGCCGGAAGGGCCGAACCCTTCGCCAAGAGGAGTGCCCATCAGTCCCCAACGGCCAATTCCGTAACTTGACTCGTCTGTATCGAACAGGTCCGGCAGACCCAGAAGATGTCCGAACTGATGGCAAAAATATCCGATAGGCGTGATTATTTTTTGGCTTGTTCCCAGCATCAGCGCCGGCCCGACCTGATAACTCTTTACTTTAATGCCGCTGGCACTGGTCCAAACATTGCCGCCAATCAGAACCCTATTATCCGGCTCAACACCATGCCCGGAAAAAATAAGCGTAATAAAATCCACTATACCGTCGCCATTTTCATCAAAATCTTCGAAGTCGATGATTTCCCGTTCGTCGAGGCGGTCCAGGGCATCGTCAATCATACCATGGACGTTTGGGTTTTCCGCATTCGGCAATTTGATCCATTGCGGAGTAATGGTACTGTCGAAAGACCACTGGCCGTAAGTGTTATACTTGAAGTAATCTTTTACGCTGCCGCCGGGCGCTATAACCGGGTCCCCACCAATACCATTAAACAAGGTGTTATAATAGGAGGGGGCAAAACCATTGTCACCGATCGGATCGGTACCACCTTCATCATAATGGTTGCTAAATGCGCATAGGACCACCAGATGCTTTTTGGTCGGCAGCGGCGCTCCCGCCGCCATAGGAGGCGCAACGACAGCAGCCGCCAAGATAACCTGAGCGATTAATATCAGTCGCCTGGAAGCGAACCTGTGCGCAAGACGGTCCGATAAAAACGGTCGTAGGCACATTGATGCCTTACCTGCCTGGTTCAGGCCCATACCTGTCAGGTTAATTCGGTGATTTTTGTGGGATCTCATTTTCTCCTCCGCGCAAAATCAGTAAACAATCAAAACTCAAAGTGGTCTGCCAATAATTCAATATATCACTACGTTCAAACTTTCTCGTCCAAATTAACAGGAAAAATAACAACGCGGTGATGTTGGAACAGCCAAAAAGACCGCCCAATTCCATCTGTTTGGATTATAACGGCCGGCGCCCCCTTCCGCACCGCCAAAGTCACCGATTTTCGCCATATTCTGACTCGGTGAACACAGCTCCTTAGCACCTTATAGAGGCTTGCTGTAACATAAGTTACAATAGCAGATATTATTTCAAAACGCAAGGGAAAAACCATATTTGCCCCAAAATGGGTAAGTACCTGAAAACAGCCCTGTTTACGGTCGCGTCAATTTGGCAGGCTAGCAGTTTCCGCCGGACCTGCCTGTGCTAAACCGATGGTGTTGTGTTAACTTATTGAGAAAACGTAAGTTAAATACAATTTTCATACGGTCAAGCTGGTAATTTAGGTAAGATTGGCAGGGTATTCCTGCCCGCTCAAGCCGCTCGGATGCGGGTTTACAGCATTGATTTCGGCAATTCTGGGCTTTTCAAAAAAAAGGTTGACAAACGCCCCGGTTTTCTGGTATCATAATCGGAAGCCAGGTAGGGCAATAGAGAAAGTTGCCGCCGATGAAAATACCCACCATAATGGGGCTGATAGAAGGCCTTCCAGCCGAGATTGTTTGTTTTAAGCCATAGAAAATTTCTGAGGTACGCACTATGTTGTATTTAGAAGTTTTGGAAACACGTTGCCTGCTCGCTATTTCCGTCATCGCAGATCCTATGGATATAGATTTTGGTGAAGTTGGCGTTGGTATCGAATCTCCATACACTATTGTCAACCTAACCAATGATGGTCTGACCGATGTCGAGATCACCGAGATATTGTGTGTCGATACAGGCACTATGGAGCCGGATGACAATTTTACGGTGGATCCTTATGATTTGTACACTCTTCCACGGATTCTCGAAGCCGACGACCCTGACGGCATAGATTTTCGCGTACGCTTCGAACCTCAGGAGCGAGGAGATGTCAGCAAAGATCTGCTGATTAAAACCTCCGATAACAACGTAAGAGTCGATTTGGAGGGGACAGGTCTCGGCGGCAATCTGGTGATATCCAAGCTTGTTTTTCCACAGGTCAACCCAAACTACGTCTGGACCGGTGACCCACTTGAGGTCTCCATTACCGTCACAAACGAGGGACCCGGCCACATCCTCTCCAGTTCTGGTATTGAGTTCGATTACAGTCCGAATCAGTCCTTTGGTGATATTGACGACCAGATTATCGGCAAAATCCATAGAGATGTGGTACCGCCCCTGGAACCCGGCGAGTCCGTCCAGATCGATAACATAGCACTCGATATGACCACGGTTGACCTGACGGACAATCCGACAAGAGGTTACATCCTGGCGGCGGTTAACTATGGCGACCCTATCAACGCTGAAGAAATTATCGACGACAATGTCAGGCGTTCCAGTCGTATGAGCTTTTATACCAGCAAAATCGGCGTTTTTGATTCGGTTTCACCTGGTACAGACGGCATGATAGATTTCGGCTGGGGCAGCGTCGGCCATGTCTCAGGCCCGGAGTACATCGATATAATAAACATTGGCGATACTCCCGTCAATATCACTGATCTTGATTTTTCCAATGAGCATTTCGGTATCTCGAAATATGACCCTTCTTTATCATCAGTACTGCAACTGCCGCCAGGATACGATCAGGATAATGTTACAAAGCTGTCCACCGTTGATCATGGATATAATAGCATGGTACACGGCGAAGCTAATTGGTACTGTTATGACGCCATGGAAGGCGATTCGCTTGGCATACGGCTTCAATTGTTTAACAATGTTCCAATGGACGTGACGATATATTCTCAATATGGCAATATCATCACAACCAGCGACAATTCTGTACCGTACACAGATCTCTCATGGTCTTCCAGCGTTTATGCCGATACCGCCGCTCCTTATACCGGGCGATATTACATAAAAGTTGACAGCCCTGATGATTCATACGATGACAATTATTTCTTTGGATTTGCCAGTCAGTACGGCCTTGTTACAGAATTCTCCTTGTCCGAAACAGCGACGATATTATCCGGCAGTGAGCCGGACGGTCGGCCAGATCGGGGAGAAGAGAATTGGAGCAACAGCGAATGGTTTACCTTCGACGGTAATGTGGGTACCCAGGTTTTAATTACATTTCCCGATCCTGATCCTATGTTTTCTTACTCGGTTGATATTTTCAACTCACACGGTCAACAGGTGGACTCGACGAGTGTGGGAACTCCCATGAACACGGTTTTGATCGAGACAGGTTCCTATTACATTCGCGTCAAGAGCGAGGAATATGATGAGCCCTGGGTTGATTTCGATATCAGTGTAGTCGATGCCGGCTCTATATTCGAAATTCCGGCGGCTACCATAGACGGTCCCGGGCATGTAACCATACCTATATGGTTCACCCCCAAGACTACCACGCTGAATGCGGACCCGGACCTAAACTATTTGGTGGAAGGCGCTCTGGAGATTACCACCGACGCTGGAACCTCGGATGAAATTTACCTTAGCGGCAGGGCAATACCAGGTGATATGGCCGTTGCCAGTGTGCAACTGTCCGAACTGGCTTATCCTGCGTTTGTCCAGTCTGGAGCGCCCCTGACCGTATCGGTTAACATCTCCAATAACGGGCCAGGCTACATCCTTGATTCTGCCGATTTGAAGTTTTATCTCAGCTATCCGAACGAAGGCGGCTGGTTTGGCGGCCAGGAAATTCTGCTGGCCGGATCCCCGGAAGAACTGATCGTTCCTGCGCCTATTCCTGACGGCCAAAGCGTACATTGTACCGCTACCGTGGAGATTCCACCGGATATTACCGGCCCCTATTATCGTATCATAGCTGTCGTTAACAGTGATTATCTGGTCATCGAGACAGACTACGATAACCACGATAACAACTATTCCATATCTCCCGATGCGATTTACATGGACCGTTACAGCACCCTGGCTTTCGATTCGGTGGGTAACCCGTCGGATCGGGTCATAAATTTCGGCGCCGTGGCTATTGGAGGGGTCAATCAGGAACCTTATGTTACGATATATAATCGCAGTGCCAGCAAGACCGTTACTATCACCGACTGGTCTTTGCTCCTGGGCGAGGATTTCGCCCTGCGCACTGCCAGTGCGCCAATGACTCTGGCGCCTCATGCCCAGCGAAATATTTACCTTCAGTTTGAACCTGACGAGTTCGACCCCCAGGGACAGCCGATTATAACCGACACCCTGACCGTCCATACCGACGAACAGATAGAATACACTTTCAGCCTTACCGGAACAATTGCCGGCGCGGATCTGATTGTGACCGAAGATTCCGGAACACCCAACGACAACATGCTTGAGTTAGGTGCTGTTCGTCCGTTAGGTACTGTTCCTCTGGAACAAGCCACCGCTGTCCAGGCCTTCACGATTAAAAACAATGGCAATCAAGTTTTGGAGATCAATGAAATAATCCTGGGCCAAGGTTCGGCTAGTCCGTTTAAACTAGTTTTGCCTGCGGATACTTACAACCTTCCGTTAAATCCGGGCGATTCTCGTGAGATTATGGTGACCTTTGCCTCCGCGAAAGTCGGTTCTTTCGGTGAAACTATCACCATAAGGAGCACTGACCACCTGGAAGACTACACTTACGTTTTGCATGCCACCGCCTCCGTGGTCAAGCCAACCCTCGTTGTTTACGAAGATCTATCCCTGGATGGCATACCGGACGACAATCAGTTGAGCTTTAGCCGACAGCCTTTTGACACACCTTACGAAACCACTATTTATCTGACCAACATCGGCGACGATGTCCTGACCGTACAGGGCTGGACATTGCAAAATACCGACATCAATGCCTTTACCGTAGCTCGCGCCGAAACTGGCGCCCCGGAGCAAGACTTCACCATCGACCCTCAACAGATTGTTCCTCTGAACGTTTGGTTCCTTGCCCCGTCGGACGGTATTGACCAGCCGGAATTCTTCTTCAGCGACACTCTTATTATTTCCAGCGATGACCCGGATAACGTTCAGTATGTGGTGGACCTTAGCGGCTCCGCCTCCCGGACTAATTTTAAGATTATCTCCAACGGTAAAGAGAATGTGGGACAGCAGATAACGATGGATTCCATCCTGAAGGACCATAGCAACACCGCACCGACCATTACCGATAGATTCGATATTCTCAACGGCAGTGTCAGACTGACTTCACTGGAAATCATCTCGAGTGGTGACGGATTTAGTATCGACTGGTCCGGCGACCACCAGAATGTGGCTCCGGGGCAGTACGTCACAGTCAATGTTACCTTTGACGGGGCCGGTGATCAGTTCGAACCGGGCCAATATAACGGTACCATCATTATCAGTGCCGGCGACGTCGCCCCCACAATCGTGAATGTTACCGCGACGGTAGTCAGTCCCGAAATTGATGTTCCCCAGACAACTATCGATTTTGGAGTTACCGACATGAGCCATCCGTCAGTGCGGCAGTTAGTGATTTCCAACGAGCTGGGCACTGCCGATCTGGTCATCAGCGATTGGAGCTGGGACAGCAATGATTCGCAGTTCCAACTGGACCTCAACGGCCCGCTGATCGTTCCCACGGGCCAGACTTCGACCGTTGACGTCGTTTATGATCCCACGATTCCCACTTTGGACGTTCCTGCAGAGGAGCGGCTTACCTTGTATTCCAACGACCTGGACGAGTTCGAATATAACATTACATTAACCGGCCAAAGTGACGGCCAAGAGGTCAACGCAAACGACGGAGACCTCTCATACCACCGTTTCAAAGACAGTGAAGGTCATTGGGTCCACGTCTCCCTTACTCATGGCAGCTTCGAACTCTATCTCGAAGACGGCGATTCCGACCAAGCAGACATTTTCGCACTGCTATTGTCTGGCACCACCCAAGAAAGTAACCTCAATATCACTACCACCGGCAATACTACTATCGGCAGTATCCGTACCGTCGATAATGGCTCACTGAACTCGATCATCGCGCCGAACGTCAATATCGAAAAAGAAATTGTCATTAACGGTTCGCTGGATAAAATGCTGTTGGGTAACGTTCTCGACGGAGCGGCAATAGCTGTACAGCAACCATCCTCCAAGCCTATGACCATTAAAGCCGCACAGATCGGAAACAGTGTTGGTTTCGATCTGCCGGGAACGCTGCGAACCTTCCAAGCCAAGTCATTTTCCGGCGGATACCTGTACGCCGATGCGATCGACAAAGTTAATATTTCCGCCGGCAGCATCGGAGCAAACATCGAAGCCAAAGTTGGAGACGTCAGGCAAGTTAAGGTCGCCGGTAATATTGACGGTGACATCCAGGCCTACGGTGATATCGGCAAAATCATCAGCAAAACCGGCGTCATCTCCAGCGACATCATCGCTCAAAATGGTGATATTTCTTCTGTCAGTGCCAAGTATGGCATCTCCGGTATGATTATGGCGATGGACGACATCAACAGCCTCAAAGTCAAAGACGGCAGCCTCTCCGACGTTATCATTCGCGCTCAATCCATCAAATCAATTAACGCTTTGGACTTTAACAACGCCCTGGTCAGCGTTGCCGGCAAGCTCGGTTCGGTTAAGGTCCAGACCGACATTATCGACTCACACATCCTCGCCGGATATGACATAGGAATGTCGGTCCAACTGGGTGATTCATTTAACGACCGATTGAATGAGGGCAATATTGGAAAACTCTCGTTTGGCGGCGAGCTGCGAAACTCCTACGTTACCGCCGGAGCCATGGCCGACAATATTTACGATAATCTCGTAAGCTCGTTGGAATATACCGCCTTACCGGCTAATCCTCCCTATTCTGTTGGAAACGGCTCCATCGGACGCATCACAGGCCATAAAATCGTCTCCGACAACACCAATAATGAATTCGGATTCTATGCCTCCGGCCCAATCAACACCAAACTGCTGCCAAGCGGCGACTTTGTCATTGTAGCCAATTTATAACTCGTCTTTACGAGTCGGTCGCGGCATTTGAGCCTAAAAACCGCTGTATTTTGGTAATCTACAGGGAGACACATCATTTATGCTCATCAAACATGACATGCACCCTTAGTTCGCGGGGGTGAAAAACAGGACTGGAAAGTGGTCGGGCTATTGGGTATCATGTCGGCTTTGGCGGTACGCAGATAAGGAGATCGCAGTGGCGCGTAAGAAAAGGAAGGATGTTGACGGTCAGTTGAATTTTGCTTTCGAGCCGGAGCCTGGCAAGGGTAAAAATCCAGCCGGGAGCAGTGGGGAATCCGCTAAATCGTCCAGGGCCATGAGCAAAAAAAGCCCTAAAAATACGTCTAAATCGTCCAAGACGAGGGTAGAAAGCAAAAATGCCGTTGAGGAAGCCGCTCCAAAGAAACGAGCCGCTGCTGCCAAGTCACCGGTGGCGCATATAAAGGATGAAAACATCGAAGCCCAAGCGAAGTCGATGGCATCCAATCAGAGGGAAATCAGTGTCAGTGAATTTTTTGCCAAGAACCGTCATCTGCTGGGCTTTGACAATCCCAGTAAGGCACTTCTGACGGCGGTCAAAGAGGCTGTGGATAATTCGCTCGATGCCTGTGAAGAGGCTCATATTCTGCCGGAACTGGAAGTCGGCGTCAAACAGACGGGCGAGAGTCGTTATGTGATTTGGGTTCAGGATAATGGGCCTGGCATAGTAAAAGATCAGATTCCCAATATTTTCGGCCGACTCCTCTACGGAAGTAAGTTTCATACGCTCCGTATGGCGCGTGGCCAACAGGGTATCGGGATATCAGCGGCTGGTATGTACGGTCTGCTGACGACGGGCAAGAATATCAAGATTAGCAGCAAGACCGGTCCCCAAAGCCAAGCTCATTATTATGAGTTGCGAATCGATACGAAGAAAAATCGGCCCGATATCATTGAGAATAATACGATCGAATGGGATGTACGTAGCGGTACCCGCGTGGAAATTGAACTGGAAGCCCGCTATCAGCAAGGCCGACAAAGTGTGGATGAATATCTCAGGCAGACGGCTATTACTAATCCACACACTCGAATCCGCTATATTATGCCTGACGGCCAGGAATGTATTTATGAACGGTCGGTCAATCAGGTGGTTGAGATTCCCAAAGCAATCAAGCCTCATCCGTACGGTGTGGAGCTTGGGGTGTTGATGAAGATGGCCAAGGATACTTCCTGTGTGACGATGACGTCGTTTTTGACGAATGAGTTTTCGCGGGTCAGCAGCCGAATAAGTGGGCAGATTCTCGAAAAGGCCGGTATCTCGTCACGTACGCGACCATCGCGGCTTTCGCATCAGCAGGCAGAGAAGCTGTACCAGGTTATCAATGAAACCAAGATTATGGCGCCCAGTACCAATTGCATCGTTCCTATCGGCGAGAGCGGACTGCTTAAGGGGCTTGAGCAGGTGGTGGAGGCCGGTTTTTATACGGTTTGTACCCGTCCGCCGGCGGTCTATCGCGGCAATCCGTTTCAGATTGAGGTGGCCCTGGCATACGGCAATGAAAATGACAACGCAAACGGCAGCAAAGACGAAGAAGATAATAACAACGGCGAGAAAGAACTGATGCGGGTGCTGCGTTTTGCCAATCGTGTGCCGTTGTTGTATCAGCAGTCGGCCTGCTGTATCTATAAGTCGATTATGCAGACGAACTGGCGTCTTTATGGTCTCTCGCAAAGCAAAGGCGCCCTGCCGTCGGGAGCGGTGACGGTAATCGTTCATATAGCTTCTGTTTGGGTGCCTTTTACTTCCGAGAGCAAAGAGGCTGTGGCACACTATCCGGAAATCATAAAGGAGATAAAACTTGGTTTGGCCGATTGCGGCCGACAGCTCGGCCGACATCTGCGGGGCGTAAAACGACAACACGAAGAAGCCAAGAAGCAAAGCTATATCAAGAAATATCTGCCGGCTATCGGTGAGGCGCTTCAGGATATTCTGGCCCTTAAGGACCAACAGGTTCGCAACGCCCTTGATAACCTGGCATATATGCTGGAACACTCCCGCAAAAATAAACCAGAACAATAAATAAACTCAAACGTTGTGAGTATATATATGTATCGGATTTGGCTTTCAGTTTTGGGGGCGGGTTACTCGCCGTTGATTCCGGGTACGTGCGGCTCGGCGGTGGTGGCGGGGGTGTTTTTGATCACGGCATGGGCGGATGTTTGTCCGGGTGTGTTGGCAGCGGTTATGCTGGTGTTGGCGGCGCATGGGTTTGTGGTTACGATAGTTTATGGCGACCGGTTCATCGAAGAATACGGCAGGAGCGATCCCCGTCAGATCGTCAGTGACGAACAGTGCGGGCAGGCGATCACTTTTCTGTGGTTTTGGCCGATGATTGCTGATTTGACCGGTAGCGAGATATTGGTTTTCACCGCGGTCGGTTTTGTGTTGTTTCGAATTTTCGACATTATAAAGCCTCCGCCTATACGGCAATTGGAAAAACTCAAGGGCGCATGGGGCGTTCTGATGGACGATGTATTGGCGGGTGTTTACGCTCAGATCGCCTTGCAGATATTCTGGCGGCTGGGTGGACTGGATTGGGTATAAAATGAGTTATCTGGAAGCTGTTCTGTTAGGTATTGTTCAGGGGTTGACTGAGTTTCTTCCGGTTTCCAGTTCCGGGCATTTGGTTATTCTGCAGCATTTTTTCGAGCTAAACCCGGAATCACCGGAAATGATACTGTTTGATCTGGCGGTTCATCTGGGTACGGTTGTGGCTATCCTGGTTTATTACCGTCAAAGCATAAAAAAATATTTGAGCCATCTGGGGGGGAGCCTGAAAGACCTGAACCATCCAATTTTGTCATACGGGCGATCGGCCAGTGTCAGATTTACGGTTCTGGCTGGAGTCGCCATTTTTGGCACAGGTGTATTCTATGTATTGTTTAATGATATTGTCGAGGAGGGCTTTGAAAAACCCTGGATTGTGTCCGTCTGCTGGATTGTTACCGGCTGCGTACTGTTAGCTACCGATTATCGGCGTAAATGTCACCGTAGTCTTCGACAGTTTGGTATTATGGCGGCGATATTGGTAGGGCTGGCCCAAGGGGTGGCTTTGTTTCCGGGTATTTCCCGGAGCGGTTCCACGATTTGCGTTGCGATTCTGCTGGGCCTGCACCGTCGCTGGGCCGGGGAGTTCAGCTTTCTTATAGGCGTTCCAGCCATTGTCGGGGCCCTGCTGATCAAGGGGATCGGTTTTTTCAACAATATCAGTGATCCGCTGGGGTGGGGACCGATTCTGCTGGGTTCTGTGGTCAGCGCAGTGGTTGGTTTTGCAGCTTTGAGCCTTTTGATCTGGACCTTGAGAAAAGCCCGGCTGAAATATTTCGCGATATACTGCTATCTGATCGCTGTGATTAGTTTAATCGTTTTTTATGGCCTTAACTCGGTTTGAAGGCAACAGGCACAAGGCATGAGGGGGGACCCATGAAGGGCGCAAGGAGGCAAAGGGGGGACAGTTTGTCAGTAGGTTACGGACGGCGTAAAATGATCACGGATTTGGATTTTCTTAAGTGATTGCAAAATAAGGGCTTACCTTTTGGAGGGAACGGCAAAAAATGGTAAAATTCGGTTAGTTTGAGTTTTATCTTGCCTAAGACAAGGGAATTTGTATATAATCCAGGGGTATGACATCAGGAAACTTTTATTTGGATAGATAAGGATTGAGGGCATGGCTACATCTTACAGTTCTTTATGTGACGATTTTTATGTTAATATGCATTTGAATACGGAGCTGGAGCTGCCCGACGAACGTGACACGATTCTGCATTTTTTCGAGTGCGTTCGTCGGAAGTTTCCCAGGATGAACACCTTTTATCAGCGTGAGACAGGTGAGTTTTGCCTTGATGAGGATCGTGAGTCCGGTTCTTATCGCTGGCTTACCATCGAACGTGATCGTGTTTGCAGTGGTTATGTCAACCCCGAGACTCTCGAAGCCCCCGACGAGCAACATCGTTTCGTTCTCGAACTGTTGCCTTATACACTTAGTGTGAACAGTCTGGATATCGATTCGCTGGATGTGTTGTTCGGAATGGATTTCGACTATGTGGGCAATCACGACGAAATACTGGCTGAAGCATTGTTCAGTGAGAGTCCCTTTGCCAGCCTTTTGGATCTGCCCGGCGCTAAAGCTTTGGGTTTCGATCCTTCTATCATGTTCGGTCTTTCCGAGGACTGTCGTCTGCAGGCCAGGATATCGCTGGAATCTCGCACCGGCGCCTATCAGATTCGCACCGGTAAATATAAGGAGGACGATGCGCTGAGCTTGAGTCTGGCCATCAGGCAGTATCCGGACCCGGCGGCCGCTTTTACCAGTATAGAGTCTTATGACAAACAAAGCGTTCTTTGCGAAGAAATAATGAACGATCGGATTATACCGAATTTTGTCAATCCGATTCTCGGGGCGATCGGTCAGCGACGATAGCAGTTCGGCCAAATCGTCCTTACGTTTATGAGACTTTTGACAACAATATATATGTTCATACCATACGAACCTGCCGATGCTTTCTTACATAACTACTTTTTGCATAAGTGTATTGGTAGCATAGGGTTAGGTCCGATAATCTATACGCCGGATGGTTTTGTGTTGACTGAACCGCTTTGAACCGATAGACTCAGGTGATTTCGTATGAGAATGAAGCGCCTTACCTTTTGGTTTGACGAGCTGGCACCAAGCGATTGGCCGCGGGAGAGGTAGGACCTTGTGACTGAGGTTTCGAAAAAGACTTTTTGGCCGGATTTTCGCCGTTTCTTTTTGCGCGGTCTGGCGACGTTGTTGCCCACCATACTGACCATAATTTTACTGGTTAAGTGCTTTGAGTTCATCCAGGACAACATAAGCGTTCATATTACTGAAGGAGTAATTCGTCTGGTGGTTCTGACCACAAGCGATTACCCCGGCTTAGATTCGGATGAATTAACAGAATATATCACGGAAAAGAAGCCTGGCATTGACACAGCCACTCTGACGGAATATCAGCGCGACCAGATCAAGGAGAAGGATAGGGACGAAATAAGACTTTGGAAGTTGCGTGGGCAGTGGAAAAGCGGGCCAAGAACTCTGGTCGGTTTTGTTTTGGCGATTATCCTGGTGTATATTGTCGGTCGATTGCTTGCCAGTTATATCGGTCGAAAGCTGTGGCAATTATTCGAGACCGGGGTAAAGCGGATACCAGGTTTTAAGCAGGTATATCCATATATAAAGCAGGTAACAGACTATCTGTTTGGCGAGAATAAGGTCGAGTTTTCCCGAGTAGTGGCGATACCTTATCCGCGTAAGGGGATATGGTCCCTGGGATTGGTTACGGGCGCCGGCTTTAGTTATATAGGGCAGGCCGTCAAAGAAGAGTTTTTGACTGTGTTCGTACCCAGTTCACCTACACCTATAACGGGATATGTCGTACACGTAAAGAAAGAAGATGTTGTTGATTTGCCGATTTCTATAGAAGAGGCTATGCGGTTTGTGGTTAGCGGCGGGGTAATTGTTCCGGATCATCAGGCTTTGCCTACACAGAGGATCGAGTTAAGCCCCGGACCGTCAGTCAGTGACAGCAAATAAGTAACCCGCAGTCGAGTTGATTGTTCGAACATTACTGCAGATGGCTTAGAAATGAAACATTAATAAAGGAGACCAAAAAGATGATGATTAAAGTTTCTGGAAGACACATGGAAATTACCGAGCCACTACGCGATTTTGCCGAGAAGAAAGTCTCCCGTATCAGCAAGTATCACCGCGTATCAGAGATCGAAGTTATTTTTTGCAACGAAGGCAAGACCTACACGGTAGAAATTATAGTTAAGGCTGATAACCGTCAGCGTTTCGTAGTGAAAGACGCTGGTGAAGATGCTTATTCCTGTCTGGACACTGCTATCGATAAGATCGAACGTCAGCTTAAAAAAGATAAGGAGAAATCCCATAATCATAAAGGACGGATCGGCGCGGCTGAAGCCTCCTCCGGGGCATTCGAGGTCCAAAGTTCCGGGGAAGAAATACCAGAATGAGGAGTTATACCGCTGTATTTTGCCCGTCAGGGGCCTTTTTGACCTCTCGATTACGCTCCATCTGGCAGGATCGGGACATGCCGAACGTGCATGGCAGACGGCAGACAGGGACTTGCAAACCCCATAGATGATTGGTACAATGCTTGTAGTGTTGTTAGAATGTAGCCTCCGATGCGCGGTTTTGTGGGATGGCGTCGGCGGTCAGGATTGTCTTATGTAGCGGAGTAATAGTAATGAAATTGAGTGATTTCATCGTGACGGAATCGATAGTTCCCCAGCTAAAGTCCACGAATCGGGACGAAACCATCGCTGAGTTGGTAAAGTCCCTGGAAGAGTCCGGCAAAGTCGCCTCGAAACACGCCGATGAGATTATCAGAAAGCTCATTGAGCGTGAAACTCAAGGTAGTACCGGTATCGGAAAAGGTATAGCAGTTCCCCACATAAAGCACTCCAGCATCACCAAGATTACCGGCACCATCGGCTGCAGCAGCGAAGGGATCGATTTTTGCTCTCTTGACAAAGCGCCGGTTTATTCCGTTTTTTTGTTGCTTAGTCCTCCCAACAATCCGGATCGTCACCTGGAGGCAATGGAAAACTTGTTTGCTCATTTACAGCGTGACAGGTTTCGCAGGTTTCTCCGCCAGGCGGATACTGCCGAAGCAATTGCCGATCTTATTACGGAGGCCGATGAAGCGAATCAGGACAGTGGTCTTTGAGCATGGCAAACCAACCTAATGGGGTATATACTATATACCTGGTATTTTCATTCAGTGTGTGTGCAAAAGGAAAATAATGAAGTCGTCTTCAGCACAGAATTGCGATGGTCACGAGCGAGTTGTGGAAATCCATAACAAAGAGGGCCTGCATATGCGTCCCGCCATGCAGTTTGTGGAATGCGCCAACGGTTTCAAGTCTCAGATTACCATCTGCAAAGGTTCGCAGTGCGTAGATGGCAAAAGTATTATGCAAGTTACCATGTTGGCCGCCACGAAGGGCACTAAATTGAAAATCACCGCTGTCGGCAGCGATGCCGAGGAGGCAGTTAAAACCCTGGCGGTCTTGATTGAAAACGGAACAACTGACAATTCAGGTTAAATGGAAATAATTAAGGGAATTGGTGTATCACCCGGAGTGGTTATCTACTCCGCTGTGATCCTCGATGACGAGGATTATCGTATCCCAAGACGGATGGTTCCACGCTCTCAGGTTCAAGCCGAGGTACAGCGGTTGCGTCGGGCCTTCGTCGATGCCACCCAGGAATTGAGCAATCTTCAAACCGCTCAGGTCGATCTGTGGGACAGCCGTATCAAAGACATTTTCGCTGTTCATTTGCACTTTCTTCGTGATCGAACGATGCGCCGGAAAATCGCCGATCTGATCAACGCCAAAAGTTACACAGCCGAATATGCCGTTTCCGTCGTTATGCGTGATATTGTCCGCCACCTCGCCCGTGCTCAGGATGTGTACATCTCTGAAAGAGGCAGCGATATCTACGACATCGAAAAACGTCTTCTTCGCCATCTCATCGGCGAGCGATGTGAAACCCTTCAGCACCTCGGTAATCCGGTGATCGTGGTTGCACACGATCTGACTCCCACACAGACTGCCTCCTTTGATCAGAGCGCCGCTAAGGGTATCGCAACCGACGCCGGCGGCAGAACTTCGCACACTGCGATCGTGGCCCGTAGCCTTGGTATTCCTGCTGTCGTCGCTTTGGGAAACATTACGGAGAAGATTAATCCCGGCGATACTGTTATTGTCGATGGCAATCGCGGAACTGTAATTATCAATCCCGATCAGGCCACTATTGACGAGTATCGCAAATATGCCGCCGCTATAGTCGAGCATGTGCACGAACTCGACGAGCTGTTGAAACTTCCCGCTGTCACCACCGATGGCGTGACCATTACTCTGCTGGGAAACATCGAGTTTCCCAACGAAGCGGATCTCATGGTAAGCAAGGGGGGGGACGGTATCGGACTTTATCGTACGGAGTTTCTTTTTCTTGACGCTGCAGAAGAACCGACTGAAGAAGATCATTACGTCGCCTACATGGACACTATTCGCTCTGTCGGTGACCGGCCCATAACCATCCGCACGGTGGACCTCGGCGCCGACAAGTTTACACAAAAGAAAAGCCACATCCCGGAACGTAATCCTTTTCTTGGTCTTCGTTCGATCCGCTACTGTCTTCAGAACCTGTCTATGTTCAAGACGCAGATACGGGCCATTCTGCGCGCCAGCGCTTACGGCAACGTCAAAATAATGTTCCCTCTGATAACCAGCCTTCTGGAGTTGCGCCAGGCCAAATGGGTGCTCGCCGATGTCAAGGAAGACCTTGAAGAACAGGGAATCAAATTCGACGAGAACCTTTCAACCGGAGTGATGATCGAAACGCCCGCCGCCGCTCTGACCGCCGACGAACTGGCCGATGAGGTTGACTTTTTCAGCATAGGAACCAACGATCTCATTCAATACACATTGGCTGTTGACCGCGTGAACGAAAAGGTCGCTTCGCTGTACAGTCCCACCCACCCGGCGGTTCTGACACTGATTAACCACGTGGTCAAAAGCGCCAACCGCGCCAAGATCGACATTAGTCTTTGTGGCGAGATGGCTTCCGAGATCGAATATACGGCATTGCTGCTTGGTCTGGGTTTTACCACGCTTTCTCTGGCTCCTCCGATAATTCCGGAGATCAAAAAAGTCGTTCGTTCGGTTTCTGTCAAGCAATGCCGGCAATTGGCCCGCAAGGCTCTGCAACTTGATACCGACGCCCAAATAATAAATCTGTTACGCGGTGAGTTGAGAAATATCAAGGCAGAACAATATTGGTAAAAAGCACATGTCCAGTTATTTGTTCAACTGGAAATGAAAAATTTGTTTTCGAGAAATTTATGTAAAACATGGCACAAACACAAACACACAGATTAGCGTTGTGGTTTTCTGTCAGAGGAGATCTCCGGTTTCTCTCTCATCGTGACACAATCAGGCTTTGGCAAAGGGCCTTTGTCCGCGCCGGGATACCGGTCAGTTACAGTCAGGGGTTCAATCCTCATCTGCTTTTGTCGCTGCCTCTGCCCCGCAGTGTGTCCATGACCTCGCAAAAAGAACTGTTAATAATTCAACTGCAGCATCGTTGTGAAGTAAATGATTTTATCCGTCAACTGCAAAAGCAGCTACCCATGGGCCTTGAAATTATTTCCGCCGAATATGTACCGGGTCGGATTACCCCTGGGCCGTGTTGGGCCAGTTATGTAGTCAGCTTAAGCAGTCAGGTTGACCGCAGTGCTTTGACTCGGCGCCTGTCGCAGTTTCTGCAGGCAAGCGTCTGGCCCGTGTGGCGCAGAGCCAGGGGCCGACATCCCGAACGTAATCTCAACCTTCGCTCGTACGTAAAACAACTTGATATGGAAAATGATATTTTACGCTTCACCATAAACATTGATTCATCCGGAACGGCTCGTATTGACGAGCTTCTCAACGCGCTCGATCTGGACGAGCCTCAAATGGTACGTGAAATCGATCGTAGTGATACAGGTTATCCACCCGAACTCGATCTGGCAAATTAGCCGACGGGTCGTCCTTGGCCCTGTGGCTTAGGATTACCAAAACAAAAATAAAAAATATAAACATAAAGCTGCAATTCGGCACTTATTCTGCCGGTTGCCCTCTGATAGTTGAAAGGGAAACATATTTTGGCAAGAGAAATGCTCGTTAACATCGTTGAGGAAGAGGAATGCCGCATCGCTCTCATGGAGAACAACAAACTCGAAGAACTCTACATTGAGCGAGCCAGTGAAATCAGTCACGTCGGTAACATTTACAAGGGACTCATTACCAATGTCGAACCAAGTATTCAGGCGTGTTTTGTGGATTTTGGGATCGGCAAAAACGGTTTTCTGCACATCAGCGACGTCCAGTCTTCTTATCTGGAGCAAAAAAACCTGAAAAACTCTCACAAAGAGCGCGTCGGCAGAAAACGTCCCCGGTGTGAACGGCCCCCCATACAGGATTGTCTTAGGCGCGGTCAGGAAGTCATAGTACAGGTCATCAAGGAAGGCATCGGCACTAAAGGCCCCACTTTGACCACTTATCTTTCGATTCCGGGACGTTATCTCGTGCTTATGCCCGGCATGAATCGCACCGGGGTCTCCCGTAAGATCGAGGACGACGATTCCCGCGCCCGCTTGCGTGAAATACTCAACCAACTCAAACCGCCCAAGGACATGGGCTTTATAATTCGTACCGCCGGTCTCGATCGCAGCAAACGCGATATCCAGCAAGACCTCAACTATCTGGATCGGCTCTGGAAAGTCGTTTCCAAACGGATAAAAAACGAACCGGCTCCCACAGAATTGTATCAGGAGTCCGATCTGGTCACTCGTACGGTTCGTGATATTTTTAACAGCAGCGTCGAGCGTATTATTTGCGATTCGGAGCCCACCTGTAGAAAGATGCGTGATTTTCTTCACATTGCCATGCCACGTTCGCGCAGCCGAGTCACTCTTTACGACGATAAAGTACCGCTGTTCACCAAGTACGATCTGGAAAGGGAGATCGAAAGAATCCAGGCCCGCCATGTTCCGCTCAAAATCGGCGGTTCTCTGATCATCGATTCCACTGAAGCCTTGGTCGCCATCGACGTTAACAGCGGCAAATACCGCGTCCACGAAAACGCCGAAGATACCGCCTATAAGATCAATATGGAAGCCGCTCCGGAAATCGCCCGGCAACTTCGTCTGCGCGATCTTGGCGGGGTTATTATTATCGACTTTATCGATATGCTGACAGAGAAGCACCGCAAGGATGTCGAAAGAGCCCTGCGACTGGCGGTCGGCAGTGACCGGGCACGCACTAAAATATTACGCATTAGCCAGTTTGGCATTATCGAAATGACCCGCCAGCGAGTGCGTCCTTCTCTCAAGAGCAGTACCTATATGGATTGCCCTCATTGCGGTGGTTCCGGCCTGATCAAAACACCCGAAAGTATGTCCATCGAGATCATGCGACGCATCCAGTTTAACATTGAAAAGAAAACCATTGCCGCCATCGAGATCGAGGTCTCACCGCAGGTAGCCGCCTTTCTGCAGAACAAAAAACGTACTACTATTCACGAGCTTGAACAGGAACACAAAAAAACAATCAGCATTACGGGAAACTATTCTTTCGGCAACGACCAAATCAATTTCAACGCTATCAATCCCCGCGGCAGTTCCGTTAGCTGCGAGTTTTGAAACGGCTTTATATCATTCAAAACCTTGATCTTTTCTATCAGCCGATCCAGCAGAAGGCGAACGGGAAGAAATGGTTAGTAATATGAACTGAGGGCAGCGTGAAGGGCGCAGCGCGGTGCGTATATCGCTCTTCGCTATAGGTTACGAGCCGTCACAGACTTACCTCGCTGCCGGCAAGCTTATCGAACACTGAAGAAATATCACAGCGGCTGGACAGGTCCAGCACCGGCGCATTGACAACCATCGCGGTAAAACGCTCACCCAGGGACTCGATAGCATATTGAACGGCATCAGGCAGTTCCAGTTCTCCACGCGGTGACGGTGAAATGGCCCGACAAGCGTCAAATATCACCGGACCGAAATGCCAGCAGTTCATACTCAGACAAATCGGCTCAGGCAGTTGACCGAGAACCTGTTCGCTTGGCTTTTCGATAATCCTGGTCATAAAACCCTGCTCGTCGGTCTGGACGACGGCAAATTTGGAAATACGCTCTGCAGGTATGTTACCGCCGGCAAGCATACTTTCACGAACAAATGCGGCCAGCCCGCTCCCTGCCAAATGGCGCAATCCGCTAAGAGCTTCCAGCGGATAGTAGTTATCAGAGTTAATCACCAGGAAGGGATCACCGTCGGCAAATGCCTCAGCGGCCCCAACGGCATCGGCAGTGCCGAGCGGCTCGTACTGAACGGCAAAGTCTATGCTCAGACGTTTACATTTAATGGATTGTGTGTAATAGGTTCGCACCTTATCGTGCTCAGGACCAATTACCAGGCATATACGTTTGTAGCCCGCCTCCGCAAGATTGTGCAGTACATAATCGAGAAAAGGCCGATCGATAGGAATCATCGCCTTGAGACCGGTTTCGGCAATAGAAGCCTGTTCCCGCGACACCTCAGCCGAGGCGTCGGTCTTACGCATCCTTGTCCCAAGCCCACGAGCTAAGATTACGGCTTTGTCCATACGAGATATATATAAACAAGAAAAAGGGGGCACTCAATCGTTATGAGTATGTTATGTATCTTTTCTGGGGCGGCCGACGGGTAGGGGATGAAGGCGACGACGGAATTTCTTTTCCAGTGGCTCAATAAACTCCCTGCCGCCAAGCGGTCGGCCGGTTTGGGTGTAAGTACGCAACTTTTCCCTCACATCCACACTGAGGTTTCCAGCGAGCAAATCGGCCCAATTTTTGATAGTACGTTTTGGCGGCCAAACGTCCATCGCCAATATATCGAACTGGTCTTTACCGCTGATATGAGCCGAGGCGCTGGACCAGCGATATTTTTCCGGCTTGCGCACCAGGCCTTCGTAAACCGGCTGACATTCGACATTCCGGACGGCAATTTTCAGATATTTCCCATCCAGTGCGCATGACTGAAACCGACCGCGCCAAACCTGACTGTCACGATTACGCCGATTGTTGATATAATTCGTGTAACTGAAACTGGTTCTGCCTACAGCATTGGCCAGGGCGTTCCGCCGACGCGGAATGGCAACAAGATTAACGTGATCACGCATCAGACAGTAAGCAAGGATGTCAAGTTTACATTTGCGGGCCTGATCGGCGAGAATTTCAAGGTAAGCACGGCGGTCCTTGTCCGAATAAAACAGCACACGCCTTACAGGAGCCCTAAGATATATGTGATGGGGCGCATCTATTACTGGCACTCTTGCTTTTCTTGGCATGGCGGCATTGTAAACAAATCATGAAGTGCCTGACAACAAAAATTTCCACGAAATCTTGTTTTTTTTTATCTGCTCTTTAGCGCATTACGCGGAAAATACCTTTGCCGGGCTGGTTTTTCAGCCTTCGGCCGTGTTCGAGAGGTCAATCGGCCCGGCCGGGGCACAACTTTGTTGTCAGATTCTCGGACCTTCCGTACGGCCACGGCCCCCAAACAAACTTTTTTCAACCCTAAGTGTTGTAATGGCAAAAAGTTATGGCAACAAAAGAATTTCCCACTGAATGCACGTACAGACCCGATAGTTTATGTTCGATTGATTAACGTTGCCGCATTGTGTTAATATTTGTTGATTTTGTGAGAAGTTACGATGCAAATCCTTATCGCACAAGATAATCTTATCGATCGCAAATACCTTATGGCGCTGCTGGCACCTTTCGGAGACTGCGACATCGCTGTGGATGGCCGGGAAGCGGTGGACGCTTTCAGAGCAATGATGGAGACTGGTCAGTCATACAATCTGGTATGTCTGGATGTAGCGATACCGCGAATAGACTGTATGGAGGTTTTGGCGGAAATCCGCAAAATCGAACTGGAACAAGACATTATGGACATTGATCGAGTAAAAGTGCTCATAACCGGCACGGCCGAGGATCGAAAAAGCATAAGGAGGTCCTTTAACGCCACCTGTGAAAGTTACCTGACCAAGCCCATCAAAAAGCACAAGTTTTATTCGAAACTGGAAAAGCTCAGTCTGATATCCGCCGATACCGTCAGTCAACGCGACTAGCCCACATTCCGCTCTTGGCGGACACATGGTTGAGAACCAGATCGAAGCAAAGATCAAAATCTTCACCCAAACGTGCGATATGACCCCAATCACCGTGAGATGGATCGACCTGGCGATCTTATCTGGCGTTTTTTCAGAGAACATATCTTTCTCACACCGAACCTAACCAATGTGCTCAATAGTGGCGGCAATTTGGACGCTGATGAGGGTCAGATAGTCGAGGTCCTGATGATTGTATGGAGCCTGATCGATGCCGTTATCGATATAAATGACACCGTAAGCCCCGGCAGGGGCACTAATGGGCGAGGCCATAGCCGAACGGAGATACTGCAAATCGGCAATGTTGGAATCGCTCGGGTTGGTGATGTCGGCAAGGTTGGGCAGCAGGATAAAAGTTTCGTCTTTGATAGCTTGATGGACAAGCGATTTGCCAAACAGTTGTTCCAGGGTAACATTGCCGCCGCTGCGGCAGCGGCCTCCGTAACAGGTCAGCGGTCCTGTGGTAGTCTCACGAAGACCGGTCCACACATGATAAGCCTGGAACTGATCCAGCAGAATGTTCGTCAGCTCGACCAGCAGTTCGTCCTGATCGTCCTTGTGAGCAAGAGCGACATTAAGCCGATAAAAATCGCTTACACGCTGAGAACTCAAACGCAAACTCTGATTGCTCCGCCGGCTCGTCTGATAAACCGAAGGAATGTCAATTTCAGAGGCCATCACCGTATCGCCCAGATCCAGCGGTGCATCTTTAGAGGAACTTACCGTATCAGGCTCGAAGTGCACATCGATAACAAAGTCAGAAATGCAGATAGAATCCCCCTCATGTAGTGGCACCTTAGAAATGGGCCTGCCATTGACGGTGGTCCGGTTAGCGGATTCAAGGTCCTGGACCATCCACACCCCGTCGGAATTGGTATAAATCACGGCATGTTGACGGGATATGGACCGATCGGGAATAAAAACCTGACATTGAGGCCGACGACCGATATAGATCGGACCGTCCTCAAAACGCAAATCGTTAACCAGTGAATGACCTCGTTTGACCAACAGCCTCATAGCCGACATTCTCCTGATTGGGCAGGAAAAACCAAACCCAAGGCCGAAATGAATTTTCAACGCTAATATAAGTGTAACCGATATCGGTGATTGTGTCAATAGACCAATGCCGAAATCCAATCCCGGAATGCATCTACGTATAAGTTCCACCCACACCACTTTACAAACTCTTTGACGGCATCTAATCGTACCGATACAATGCCCCCAGATCGGCTGCTGCTCAATGGAACCCGAATTATGGCAAAAAACAAATCTTGCAACGTCAAAAAACATCGCCCTGGGCCTCCCAAATCCACGCATTCTGCGACCGGCCTTTCTTCCGATCAAAAACTTTCGTCCCCGCCGAAAACCGATCTTCACCTGGGCCAAAAAGAAAAATATTTCCAGATAATTGTGATCGTAATTCTTTTTGCCTTCGGCACTTACCATTCAATCCTCTATTGGCGCCATCTGGTGGTGCCCAATTCCGATTTCCCCGCCTTTGTCAGTGTGGGCCACAGCCTCTTGTCCTTCGAACTGCCCAGCAGCTTCAAACGAGCCCCTGTCCTGGGCTTATTGCAGGCCGCTTTGAGTCACCTGGTCGGCGGCCAACATCCCGATCTTACCGCCGGATGCCTGCTCAATGCCATCCTCCATCCACTGAATCTGCTTTTGTTATACCTCCTCGGCCGAAAACTCCTCGGCCAGGCCGCACTATGGCTCGCGATCATTGTGGCAATCAACCCCTGGAACCTTTCTTTACTTGCCGATCCCATCGCGGAGACAACTTTGCTGTTTTTTTGTCTGCTGACTTTCTATTTTATGTTTCGACGGTCAAACTGGGTTTATCTGTTCGCCGCGATAACAACCATGACCCGCTACGAAGGAGCCGCTTTAATCCTGATCGCCTTCGTACTCGATATGATCTACCGAAAAACCAAAAAAGAAAAAATACAGGCCCTGGCCTGGTCCGCCTTGGCAGCACTGCCGCTGGCGATGTGGATGCTGCTTACCTTCCTGAATTGGGACAAACAGGGCGGCACACACTACTTAAAGGAAGCCGGCTGGGCAACAGAAGGAAAGTTCCTTTTTACCGATTTTATAAAACTCGGTTGGGAGGTAACTTTTGAGCCATTGCTCACCACCATCTCCGATGAATCGGGAAATTTCGTTACAGCCCTGGCCTTACCGGGCAAAATCATTGCTGTCGCCAGCATGGCTTACGCCGCTACATGGGGACTGCTCAAACGGCAGTGGGAAATAACAGCACTGTTGACGTTTCTTTTGCTCTACATCTGTGTGCATGCCTGGCACGGTGTTGTTTATTCCAGATTTTGCGCCACGGTCGCGTGGATACCACTATTGTTTTGTGTTTACGCCTGGCGGAACATCTGCAAATCCATCCCCGTCAAAGGCAAATCCGTTGAAATAACTTTTATCATACTGCAATGCATTGTCATTGTCATTGCCGTTGTATGCCTCTGGCGGCTGTTCCCTGGCATGTCCCGCTATGCGCCGTTAAGTCCAGGGTCCACTTCTTTACCTTACGTGGCCTTGGCGGTAATAGTCCTGATCCTTGCCGTCCGGGCCTGCTTGTTCAAAACCAAGGGGCTGATACGTAACCTGTCCATATCGGCAATCGTTGCCCTTATAATAGTCACCAACCAATTCTCCGTACTGGCGGTAGTAAGTGATGGTCAACGGCAGGCCGAGTTCAAAAAACTCGCCGATTGGTACATCGCCAATGCTCAGCCCGGTGAAAAAATGCTTACCACTCTGCCGCATGTCGTACGTCTGTTCGCCCCGAAATACTCCAGCCGTTTTAACTATATCAACTCTATCAAAGCCGACAGCCCTGAAAAATTTGCCGAAAAATGTTACCGCGAAAATGTTACCTACGTTACCTGGGACTCCGTCGGTGGCTCCCAGACCAAGGGCAGCTATTACGAACGCTGGGGCTACAAAAACATCACAATGCTGGCGCAGCCACGCGACATTGGACCTTACCAGTTCGTCGAGCAGATCACCGCGGCCGATCCGGAAGATCCTCTTTACCAGCATAAGCGGGGCATATTTATCAATATCTTTCGACTGCGACCACGCCAGCCCACCTCTGACAAATAGTTCCCTGCCAACCCGATCGCCCAACCGTTTTGCATTGACTGTTAGATTTATCCGTTGTAACATTATTCAGATGGCAAAGCGAATCCGACACAACAAAAAACCGCAAGACAAACCGCACCAAAAACCTCCCGATGCCTCCAGTCCGGACAATAGCCTTGCAAAAATACTCGTTCCTCTTGGTCTGGTCGTTTTGTTGGCGATAGTTTATCTTACTACTATCCTGCCCGGCGTAAGCAGCGGCGATTCCGCCGAACTGCAATACAAAAGCCCCTTGCTCGGCTTCTGTCATCCGCCTGGTTATCAGATCGAAGTTATGTTTGGCAAACTGTTCAGCCTGCTGCCGCTGGGACCGTCGGTAGCCTGGCGCATAAATCTTATGATGACCGTTTTCGGTATCATTGGAGTTCTTGCTCTTTACGGTGCCCTGCGGCGGATAAGCGGACAGTTCTTACCGGCCGTAGTCGCGGCCCTGACCCTGGCCTTCAGCAGTATTTACTGGTCCCACTGCCTGGTGGCCGAGGCCTATGTCTTTTACGCTACCTTTTTGCTGCTTGGCATTTACACGGTGACCAGGTTCGTCGCAGGCAACAAAGCCGGATGGCTGTACCTGGCTGCCTTGTTCCTGGGCGCCTGCGTTGCCGATCGGGCCTCGGAATTGTTCGTAATGCCGAGCTTTCTGCTGCTATGGTGGGCTGTGCGAAAGAAGGTAAACTTGCTCTGGCTGCGTTTGCCACTGTCATTATTGATCTTTGTCATGCCGTTTTTCGTCTCCCTGAACTATCATCTCATCCGCCGTAACACCACCAGCCTGCATCGTCGCGATAATTCCTTACGGGACAACATCCTCAGTGGAAAACAAACCACACCGCCGCCCAGGCAGAAAAAAAACCTCTCCCTGGCACAAAGATATGACCGTGGTATAATCCAAGGGACGATACGCTATTGCCTCGGCCTCAATTATACCAAACAGGCACAGTTTGATCCTAAAAACGTCGGACCTGACATTGGAAAGTATGCCTGGCTACTCAGCGGCAGGGGTGCATTCGGAGACGGCAACAGATTCTCTCCCGAAAACGTTCGTGGAAACCTCGACCAGGGCGTGGGTTCGAGTATAGGAATTTTAGGCGTCCTGCTGGCGCCGCTGGGAATCATATTCTGGCGGCGTAACTATGGTTGGCCTTTGTTGGGACTGGGTCTTTTCGTCGGCAATTTTATCTTCTATTTGTGGCACCACACCTGGGACAATCTGACCTTCATCATCCCCGGCCTGATAGGCTGGTGCCTGCTGATCGGACTGGCCTCAGCCGTCTCGCCGCAAAACAACAGGACTTCCCGACATCGCATGATCTACCAGTTAGTTTGTCTTGTCGTACCGGCTTTTCTGCTGTTTTCAAACTACCGCTTATTGGACCAGTCAACCTCCCAGACCGCCCAGCTCCTGGAATACAATAACCGCATTGCCGCCGCCCCCTTCCCCCCAGACAGTGTCATTATCACCTCATGTTGGCCCGCTATGACCTACCGCTATCTGCTATATATCGAAGCTCAGCGCAAAGACATCTACGTCATTTATGCCGATCAGGATAAATGGTCTAAACTAATCGAATACTTCCAAAAGCACAGCCGACCGGTTTTTCTCAGAAGCGACGCCGTAAATCCACAAATTAAAAACCGCCTCCTGAAGAACACCCCTGTCCCCCTGGCCCAACTTGGTTTTGTTATGCCGCAACCACCCCCTGCGGAAAACCAAAAACCCTGACCGCTGACCATATCACTCCGCCAACCGTTACCCATCCTATTGGCCCAAAACATTTACCGCTTGTTTTTATGGTTCCTCATAAGAATCTGTACAGAACACGAGGCTAAGAACTGCTGTAT
>CAZICK010000026.1:35556-43843 GCA_964537505.1 uncultured Pirellulales bacterium | reverse complement strand
TTTATCATAATTTATGAAGATTTTTTCCAGACAAACACTTTTGACGCAGGCATCATAATTACTCTATTCATAGTTCTCATGCCTGCTATCTAAGTCGTATTTGATTTGTTTTTAGTCACGAGCGTGAAGGCCTGTTCGAGCGTAAAATTGCCTTCGTAGAGTGCCCGGCCGATAATTATCCCCTCAATGGGTAATTTCGCTAATTGCTTGATGTGGTCCAGTTTGCCTACTCCGCCGGAAGCGATAATTGGTATGCGGCAGTTTAGTGCGAGCAGCCGCGTCGCTTCGATATTGGGGCCGGTAAGCATTCCATCGCAGGCGATGTCGGTATAAACGATAGCGGCCAGCGGCCAATGGTTTACGATTTGGGCCATTTCGGCAACTGTCGTTTTGCTGGTTTGGGTCCAGCCGCGGGTGGACAGGCGAGAGTCGCGGGCGTCGAGCCCCAAGACGATTTTCTGCGGATAATCTTTTACGAGTTTCTCAAACCAATCCATATCTTCCAGTGCCCTGGTTCCGATGATGATACGTGTCAGGCCAATTTCCAGCAGTTTTTTTACCACGATTTCATCGCGGATACCTCCGCCGAGTTCGACCTTCAGGTTGGTGGCGGATACGATTTTTTCGACAACACGGCTGTTGTGTATCCGTCCGTGCAGTGCTCCGTCGAGGTCAACGACGTGTAGCCATTTGGCGCCCTGCTGCTGGAAGATATGTGCCTGAGCTATGGGGTCGTCGTGATAATCAATCTGTCGCGCATAATCTCCCTGCAAAAGCCGTACGCATTTGCCATCCCTCAGATCTATAGCCGGCAGTAATTCCATAATAGGGACCTATCCGCTTATTTGTTTGCCCGCGGAATTTAACCCTTACTTAATTTTATCGTTTTTAAAGGTGACGACGCCGTCGGGTTCAAGCCATTTTTTGCCTTCTGATTTTTCGATGATGTCAACCACCTCGTCCGGGTCGTCGGTGACAGAGAAAAGGTTCAGGTCTTTCGGGGATATATTGCCTGCTTTCAGCATGATGTTTTCGAACCAGTGGATCAGATCTGTCCAGAACCCGCTTCCCATCAGGATGACGGGGAAGCGGGTGCTCTTGTGCGTCTGGATGAGCGTGAGCGATTCAAGGAACTCGTCCATGGTTCCGAACCCTCCCGGCAGGATTACAAAGGCCTGTGCGTACTTATTGAACATCATTTTGCGTGCAAAGAAATAACGGAAACTGAGTGACAAGTTCTGGTATTTGTTTGGTTTTTGTTCTTCTGGAAGGTCGATATTAAGGCCGACGCTCTTTCCGCCGGCTTCCATAGCGCCTTTGTTGGCAGCCTCCATTATTCCGCCTCCGCCGCCGGTGATAACGGCAAAACCGGCCTTGGCCAATGCCGTCGCGGTATGCTGGGCCAATAGGTAATAAGGGTTATCCGGTTTGGAGCGTGCGGATCCAAAGATCGAGACGGCAGGGCCTAACTTGCTCAACTCGCCGAATCCCTCGACGAATTCGGCCATGATCCGAAATATCCGCCAGGTTTCTCGGCTAAAATCGTTATTTGGCATAACATGTTCTCCAAAGTGTCCTATAGGCAGGGCCCGGTATTACTGCGAATACATTGTTGTTTTCTATTCCTTTGAGAGGTGATTACGGCAGAGGATTTTCGAGATAAAACCAATTTATATGGCAGGCTCTTCCAGGAATTTTTCACTTCTATTTTATTTATTTTTCTTTGGTTGTCTATGTAAGTTTTTCCCCGGTGGTTAAGGTGTTTACTCGACTTAGCTTTATTCCTTTTAAGCTGGTTATCTTGTCGGATATTTGCTCGATGTCTTTGACCCTTCCTTTTAGAATGATTATCTCGAGGCAGTTTTCGTGGTCGAGATGTACATGGATGGATGAGACGACCTGTAGTAGATGATTGTGCTGTAGATCGGTTAGTTTTTGCGATAGCCTGGTCGAATGATGGTTGTAAACGAGGAATAGTCCCGCTACGGCTTTGGCATCCGGTTTTGTCAGTTCCTGTTCGGCCAGTCGGCGTCGGATTAGATCTCGGATCGCTTCCGATCGGTTCTGGTATCCCTGTTGAGCGATGAGTCCGTCGAACATTGAAAGGAGTTTTCGGTCGAGTGATATTCCAATTCTTTCGGTTTTAGCCATGCTATTTTATTTAAGTCTTTTACTTCAGCAGTTCGTATTTACTTTGCGAGTTAAACTGGGTGAACATAAATCCTGCGCTGCCTGGTTCTATTTTTTTGCCCGGCTGCTCTCCAAATCCGATTTTGGCGCCATCCAGGACGAGCGTGCATTCGGTTTCACTGGAATCCTCTATCACCTGCCTCGTGGTCAAATCGAAGTCGCCCCGTCCGGCAATTTTGAAGCCCTGCATGTCGCTTTTTTCTTTTGTTACAATCAGGAAGAACGAGCCTGACAGTTGAGGTTCAGTTATTCCCTCCGGCAGCAGATGCAGCGGTTCGCCCTGACAGGTTATCGTAACTGTCTGAGAGTTGTTTTTTTTCTGCGGTTCCTGGGCGCTATATATTTTCTTGATGGCTTTTGCCTTGATTATGGCGTTGGAGACGGGCAAGTTTTTTTCGTAGTTTTTCGGCAGTGGATGGTCGTAGCCTTGTTGTGGGGTAAACCGGTCCGGGCTGTAGCGGACAAATTCACGTTCGTGATAACTTTTGATGCTTTCTTCGCTTATCAGGGAAACGGCTTTGCCGGTGTCATCCTCGCCGATTTCGAGTTTTTGGCGTAATTCGTCGAGGCCCATTATTTCTTTGACAGTCGTATCGGGTGCTATTTCGATCTTATAGCTGGCCCCGGCCAGTTTTGGCTGGTTCCGCCATGTGGATTTGGTTCCTTCGGCGTCACTGGAATAGGTGTTAGTTCTCTTTGTATCCTTTAGCGTTTTCTCTGCATCCTTTGCAGTTTGCTTTGTCTCCTTTGTAATTACGGTTTCGCTTACCTTTGCCTGCTCGATGGTCACTTTAATTATGGCTGAGCCGTCCTCTTGCACTTTTTCAACTTCGCTGCGCAAAACAATTTCTCTTTGCGTTTCGTTCGACTGAGGTTCGCTTGGTTCTTTGTCCGGCATTTCCACCCAGACCTTATTTTGGCTGGAGTTGGCGAAACGGGCCCTTTCCACACTGCCGACTGTATATCGGCATCGCAGTGCTGATTCTTTTTGTGTCACGGCCGGTTTGGCGACTTGTTCTTGGGCGGCCGGTTTGGCGACCTGTTCTTGGGCGGCCGGTTGTACTGTCTTTTTGTCTTTTGTTTTTGCCGAAGGGGCTGTATCGCATCCGTACGAGATAATCATAGCCCCTGTCACAGTAAGCACCATTAGTTTTAACCAGGTTTTCATTGTGTAAAATCTCCAAAAAAAAGTACCATTAATCATGCATGTATTCGATAGTTTTATTTACGTTATAACACATTGTGACTTTTTTGCGGGCTTTGGCTTTGGAGCCAGCCTGTTGTCTGCTGGTAATGGATACATCCATTCGCTCTGCCAGTTTCAGCAAATGTTTTTTGTCCAGTGAGAAGATCAATTTGCCTTGCCCCTCGACGTCGGTTACCAGATATTTTGTTTTCCCTTTCGATTTTTCCGTAGCGGTTTGCTCCTGGTCGATTTTTGTTATCTGATAAGATACCACCGCATTGCGGCCCTGGGGTATTTCTGGTATAAGCTCCGGTGTTTCTTTTTCTTTTGGGGTTTCTTGCGGGCTCAGGGTTTCTCCTGCACTTTCGATGGTATAGTTTTTTCGAATGCTTGTTCTGGCCTCGGGCACGGCGGTTATTGTGCAGGTTGACCAACTTTCCATGTGTTCGATTTTGACGGCTGTGTCGCCGCCGATCAATCCGCCGGTGACGTATTCCATCAGATGGTTTTCAGTGAGCAACATGTGAGCTTGTTCGTTTGATCTAAGAATATCCATTTGGATGTTTTCATCGGTCATGATTTTCCTGATGGGGTCATCTACATCGAGCAGTTTGGCCGGTTGTGTTTCGTCGCCCATCAGGACGTTATATTTCTTGCCTTTCAGGTCGATGAAGGCGTCGATATATTCTTGTGTGCGCTGTTTGTTTTTATCGTCTTTGGACGGCTGGTAAGTTGTTTTGTCTTCACTGTCAAAAGAAGCACTTACGCCAAGGCTTTGCATCGATGCCTTTAGAGACGTAATTGTCGCTTCCACTATGGGGTGTTTTTTCTGATCGAGCGCTTTTACCCGGCAGGTGAGTTGCATTTCGTTTTTTCTATTGTCCACGTTGGGAAACATCATGCTCAGGTTACTGTTCAAATTCACCTTAACTGAATAAGTGTCGCCGGGTTTGAGTTGCCAGAGCAGCCGACCCGGCCGAGCGCATCCTGCCAGTCCTGTCCACAGTAGAATTGCCAAAACACAATATATCAGCCGAGGTTTTCTCAATCGGTTATCTCCTTAACAACCAGCAAACTCCCCGCTAATTAGCACTTGTTGCGGACAACAGTTTTTTTGAAAAATGTGTTTTTACGCTCACTTGAAAGTATGCTTTTACGCAAAAATACTGGATTTCCGCTTTCGCGGGAATGACAGATTTTTGTTTGTACAATAATTATCGGATATTTCGGGTGTTTACGCAACAGATTTTTTGTTTTATGGCCAATCGTTATAAGCATATTTGGCACAAAAAAGGTGGGTTATTGGACCTGAGAAGAGATATGTTTGCCGTCCAAACGGGTTTTTCCATGCTATTTTTCGTGTGTGTCGCTGTATTCATATTTCCGACGGCGTTGGTTTTTTGTTTATTTTGGGCGTTTCGCTAAGGTTCGATACGGCAGAATCCATTGATGATGCCTCCGGAGTTTACCTCCAGGCTGCGGGCGGTGATATCGCCGGAAATGCTGGCGCCGGAAGCGAGCGAGACCTTGTCGTCGGCGGTGACATTTCCGCGAAGTTGTCCTTCGACCTGGAGGTTTCGGCTTCGCACCCGTCCTTGCAGTATGCCGGTGGGTGCTACCCGAATTGAGCCACAGGTTTCGAGACAAGCTCTGATATGACATGAAGAAACGGTAAGGTCCTCGACGCTGATACGCTGGTTACAGTGCGGACAGCCGATGCTAATGGCCTTGGCACTGACAAGCAATTCCTTACCACAATGATGACAATAGACTTTTTTCTGTTGCATGCAAATACGTCGCCAGGGTCAAAATAATTGTGAAAAGTCGATTCCAACACTAAAAGGCGTTTTTACGCGTGAATATCGGCTTTTGACGCCAATTTCAGATGTAGAGTGGCCGATGGCCGAGTGTATTACTTTTCTGTCAGTTTGACGTCTATATTCTTGTTGGCAGTAGTATGCCTGGTCGGCTCAATGCCCTCAGGTACGGCCATCTGACGAGGCGCAGGGGCGGCCAGTTGTGCCGATTTTTTTGTGGGTTCGGTCTTGCCAACGGTTCCGTTACCAACGTTACAATGTCCCACGAAACGTGCGCCGTCAACAACGACCAAGCGTTCACAGCGAAGGTCACCCTGCAATCGAGCGGTATTTTTCAGTTCGATGATATCCTTGGCCGACACATTACCGCTGATTTCACCTTCTACGGTAATGGTACCGGCCTCGATATCGGCCTGGATAACGCCTTCCGGGGCGATGACCAGATTGCCGCCGGTGGCTATGCGTCCCTCGAAACCACCCAGGATTTTGACGCTTTTTTCAAAACTGAGTTCACCTTTGAACTTGGCGTCGGGTCCGATGACTGTAGGAAAATCAGATTCGTCCATTTTTTTCTCCCGAAATACAGATACTAATGTTTGTACGTTTATCAACTATCAACGGGAGCCCTCCTTGGCCTGACAGGTATTTAAGTCGGTAATCGGTTTTGTAGCAGGAACTTACGGTTTTTTGAACCTTTCCAAAACACTAAAGACCGAACCGATCCGCGGTCTTTAAAGACTAGGATATACGATTTGCCCTGGTATGTCAAGCATTAATCTTGGTATATTCAAAGGACTTACAAACTCAAACTTGCTACCGGTTATTTGCGGAGTACCAAGGTTATAGGGGGATTATTCCGAGTAGTTGTGAGTTGCGGCCGGTGAGGAGTGCGTCAATTTGCCTGGAATTGCGTTCGCTGCGCAGGCAAGCGAAAATGCCATCGGCCATATCCAGCAGTTGGTCTGCGGCAATTTGCTCGGGAGTTTCGGGTTTGGATACCAAAGCGGTTCGATTATACAGTAAAATCACATTGTAATTTCTGCGAAGATTTGCCCAGCGGTGCCGTTCTTTAGTCAAGTCGATTTTGGTGTCTAACTGTTCGGCGGAAGGAAGTCCGGCCGGCATAAAACTCAAACCAGGCAGAGATGTTTCGGTGATTATTTTTGAGGACCATATTTCTCCGCGGCGCCACTCGAAGAAACCTGGGCCGCGGGGCAGTTCGAATACGTCGGCCAGTTCACCGCTGCTGTGATCGGCTTCGACCAGCAGTACTTTTGATAACGATGAGCGAGTCAGTGCGATGGCCAGGTTGACAGCGGTACGTGTGTAACCGTCGTTGTGGTCAAAGGCGCCAAGAAGAATGACTGGTGAGTCGATCTGACGGTGGAGCTGCTCGGCGTCTTCGGCGAGCTGGTCGTACTGTTTAGTCCATCGGATTTGCTGATTGCTCTCGTCGGGGGATTCGTTGTCCGGTTCTGGAGCGGTGGTGTCCGGCAGGCCGATGGGTGTTTCGTCACGTACGGGTCGATCATCGTCAGGTGTTGCCTGCTCGGTGTCGAGTTGTATCTGCGGTTTTTTTGTGGTTTTTCGTGCTGTGCGGTTAGTTGTGCCAATGCTCAGCCCCAAGCCGCCACCTAGCAGAACCGCGATCGCCATTATTGTGTATTGGGGCAGACTATGACTGGAGCGGAGCGTATAAGTGTCAAGCGGGTGGCGCAATATCGGGCAAAAAACCACTTGCTGACGCATCTGTTGGCCGATGTTTATATCTGTACCAAATGCGGATTCTTGCGGCAGAAATGAGCGAATCAAATCGATGCAATCCTTCATGCGTTCGAGTTGATCTTTCATGGCCAGTTCTTTGTCGGAATTGGCATCCAGTTTTTTGAGGATATCTGTCCGGCGTTTATTGTAATATTTCGGCCAAGCTTCGTTTTTGATTTTTTCGTTCAGCAGATGAAGTCGCTGGTTGAATTTTTGCTGCTGCTCGTCCTGTTGCCAAGTGAGCTGTTGTCGCTGCTGTTTCAGTTGTTGCAGTTGATCGTCTGAGTCGGATCGACCGGCTTTGATATCCAGTTGTGCGATTTTTTTTTGCAGTTCGCCAAGCCGGGGACGTAATTGCTTAAGTTCGGCATCTTCGGTCAGAACCTTAGCGATGCTGGGCTTTACAAAATCATCAAATTCCCTCAGGTCAACCGACGGTCTGTTTTGACCTTCCAGATTTTCCAATGCGATATTGGTGGCGCTCATACATACATTTTCGCTTTGGAGCAGAACCAGGTTCTGTAATTGCTTATCGTATTGTTCGTTTTTTTCTTTCAACTGTTTCCGCAACGCCGCCTCAATAGCGGCTTGGCCGGTCGTTTCGCCCGTCTTTTGCTGTTTGGCATAGTCCGAGATGAGTTTGGGGAAACTGTCGATCAGGTTCCTGCTGGTCTGTGGGCAGCGTAAGAATAAAGTGATTTGTTGGGATTGTCTGTCCGTCGTTATGGTGAGGTGATCGCTTAATAACGGTTCTATTTCATGGGCCAGTTTCAGGATGTCCAGTTTCTGCCGGCCGGCAAACCAGTCCCACTGCCAACCGTTTTCGATCGATTTGCTGTCAAGTTCGAAATAGAATTTCTGGCAGAGGATATTGTCTGGCGGTATCCGTGGCACAATCGTCAAACGAGCCGCCATCCCAAGAACAACCGCCCCTAACAAAACCAAGATTGAACAAGTCAACCATTTATATTGCTGAATCTGCATTGCACTTTTCATCCTACCTTTTACCAGAAACCTGGAGAACCTCATTATACAACTTTTTGTGCTTATAATGAAGTGTTTATTTTTGCAGGATATTACAATTGAAGGTCTTACCAAAGCGGGACAAAATGATTACTAATGTGGATTTTCGTAAGTGCATACAAAATAAGGAGTTGCCTTTTGGTAAAATGATAAGAAAGGACAAGTCGGTCAGTTTGAATTTTGATTGAGGAAACGTGGTTGATATGCCCAGTTGGTGTTGTTGTACCTGGTATTTTCATTGGTTCCTCATAAGATCTGTACAGAACACGAGGCTAAGAACTGCTGTATCCTATTGACCTGCAAGGAG
>CAZICK010000026.1:0-35546 GCA_964537505.1 uncultured Pirellulales bacterium | reverse complement strand
CATTAAAGCGCAAAATCCTGGGAGTTTGGGCGCAAAGCCCCCATGAAGAAACCATTCATTTTTTGGCATATCCATGTACAGATTCTTATGAGGAGCCTTTTCATTTAGTATGGGTATAATGGCTCTGCCGGTGGTTTATGATTGCGGGCGATGTCTTCGGTTACAATCCCGTTCAATATCTCCTCGATCAGCTTGTTGTCTTTTATATTTTGCGATTTGTTCCGATAAGTTGGCTGGTCGGCAGGGATAGCATAGGTGGGGGGGTGATTGGGCGGCGGCATCTGGTTTGTAAGGTCCGCAAGGCCGTTGGCAGCGGGCTGACTGGTTTGTTCGGTCAGATTGATTTGTTCAGTTGTTTTGATATCTTCTGTTAGATCGGGAGGGTTTTGTTCGGGTTCTGGTTCGACACTTGCGTCATTGTCCCGTGGTTCGGTTGGCCGGGATTGGGTTTCCCGCGGTTCAATTTGTTGTGGTTCGGTTTTCTGCGGTTGAGTCTGTTCCGGCGGTGGCTGGTCCGTGGCGTGTGGAAATTCTTCAGGCTGATCGACTTGCTCGCGCCTGGCGGCTTCCAGGCAGGCCAGCATTATGTCCCGTCTGGCCTTTTCGATCTCGTTCAGCGGTTCGAGTGTGTCCTGCATGTCGCCAGGCAGTTCCATTTTGTCAGCCGAGAATTGCTGGGAATTTGTTTTTTTTCTGCGGAAAAACATGCGCTTAGTTTAATGTCGTGATCTGGAAATTGAAAGCAAAAAATTCCTGGCAGGTCCGGCCAAGTCGCATTTTTTATTCTACCGTTACGCTTTTGGCCAGGTTGCGTGGTTTATCGACGTCGTGACCGCGGATTACCGCTGCATGATATGCCAACAGTTGCAGCGGAATGACCGTCAGCATCGGCTGCAGTTCATCGAGGGTGTCTGGTACGGTGAATACGTGATCGGCGTAATTGTTGATCTGGTCGTCGCCCTCGGTGGCTACGGCGATAATTTTTCCACCGCGAGCCTTGACCTCCTCCATGTTACCAACGATTTTTTCGTATTGGCCGCAGTGTGGGGCGATAAAGACTACCGGCATTTCCGGCGTAATCAGTGCGATAGGGCCGTGTTTCATTTCCGCTGCTGGTAGTCCTTCAGCGTGGATGTATGAAATTTCTTTTAGTTTGAGTGCTCCTTCCAAAGCGATGGGGAACTGATATCCCCGTCCCAGGAAAAGCCAATTTTCCCGCTGCGAATACTGTCGGGCTATCTGGTTGATATAGTCACTTTGTCCGAGTATGGTTCGAATCTGGTCCGGTATTTTGCTCAGGGCCTGGATGTATTGGCTGAGCCGATGTTGGGACATGTGTCGCCGCCGGGCTACGTACAGGGCCGTCATGGTCAGAACCGCTAACTGCCCGGTAAACGCCTTGGTGGAGGCTACGCCTATTTCGGGTCCTACGTGCAGATAGATTCCACCGTCGGTCTGGCGTGCGATGGTACTGCCCACAGAATTGACTATGCCTAGAGTTGTCGCGCCGCGATCTTTTGCTTCCCGCAGTGCCGCTAAGGTGTCTATCGTTTCGCCCGACTGACTGATAACGATCTGGATGGTGCCGTCCTGGATGATGGGGTTGCGATATCGGAACTCCGAAGCGTAATCCACCTCCGTAGGGATTCCCGCCAGCTCTTCAAAGATGTATTCTCCGACCAGCGCGGCGTGCCATGCGGTTCCGCATCCGACAATGTTGATGCGGCTTGCTCGGACCAGTTCCCGGCTGAGATTGCCAATCCCGCCCAGATTGATCTGGTCTTCACTGGTATCGAGCCGGCCGCTGAGGCAGGCTTCGATGGTGGCGGGCTGTTCGAAGATTTCCTTGGCCATGTAATGCTCAAAACCTGCCAACTCGATCTCGTCGAGCGAATACTCAATTTGTTCGATCCTGGCGGCTACGGGCACATTGTCGATGGTCGAGGTACGATAACCGTCCCGGCTAATGACCGCCATTTCGCTATCACCGAGGTAAATCGCCTGTGTGGTGTGTTTGACAATAGCAGCTACGTCCGAGGCGACTACGAACTCTCCGTCACCGATACCCAAAACAATGGGACTGCCGCGTCGGGCCGCGATCAAGAGATCCGGTACGTCCCGGCAAATAACAGCTATTCCATACGTTCCGGCCAACTCCCTCAGGGTCAGACGTACGGCTGTTTCCAATCGGTCGGCAAGGTTGGTTTCGCTGCCGCTGCAATGGGTTTCATCGTGATAAAAGACGCTGATCATGTTGGCAATGACTTCGGAATCGGTTTCGCTGGCGAAAGTGCATCCCTTGTTAATGAGCCATTTCTTGAGCGTGGCAAAGTTTTCGACTATTCCGTTATGGACGATGGCGATCTTGCCGGTGTGGTCCAGGTGAGGATGGGCGTTTTTGGTGGAGGGTTTGCCGTGGGTGGCCCATCTGGTGTGGGCTATTCCTATAGTGCCATCTATTTTTTTGTCGGCCAAGATGGCTTCCAGTCCGGAAATCCGTCCTGCTGAACGGACTATCTGCAGATCGGACCCGTCGAGAACGGCAATGCCGGCTGAGTCGTAACCTCTGTATTCCAAACGCTTTAGGCCTTCTATCAGGATCGGTTCGGCTCGTTTGTCGCCCAGATACGCAACTATTCCACACATAAGTATTGCTCCAGCAAGGGGTTACAAAAGATCGCATTTTTACAAGCAACTAACTGCTCTATTGGTTTATCGACCACACTGCCGGCTATATTCACTCTTGGGATGAGAAAATGGGGAAACCAAATCGTTATGAGTTACTAATTGTATTATGGCCTTAAAAATGGTTACAATGCGGCCTATGGACTTATTTGCCGAGATGGAAGAGAAGAACCTTGCCGTGGCGGCTCCGCTGGCGCTGCGGATGCGGCCGCGGTCACTGGATGAGTTTGTCGGACAGGAGAAGTTTATCGCGTCCGGTAAGCTGCTCTGGCGGATGCTCAAGGCTGATCGGCTCAGCAGTTTGATATTTTATGGTCCGCCGGGCACCGGTAAGACGACGCTGGCTTATGTTATCGCCCAGCAGACGTCGGCGGAATTTGTTCCAACCAACGCCTCGTCGATCGGTGTCAAGGAAATCCGCCAAATTATCAAGGGGGCTGCGGACCGTCTGGCCGGGGAGGCGGGCAGGACGGTGTTGTTTCTCGATGAGATCCACCGTTTCAGCAGGAGTCAGCAGGATGTTTTGCTGGACGATGTGGAAAACGGTACGGTTATTCTGATCGGCGCTACAACGGAAAACCCTTATTTCACGGTTAATTCGGCACTGGTTTCGCGCAGCACCATTTTTGAGTTTGAGCCGCTGAGCAAAACCGATATCATAAAAATAATTCGAATGGCCCTTGCCGATAGCGAACGTGGGCTGGGTCGATATGATGTTAGAGTTACTGACGAGGCGCTGGAGTATTTGGCGGTTATGAGCGATGGCGATGCCCGCCGTGCACTGACGGCCCTGGAAATTGGTGTGCTGTCCCAGTTGTACCAGCAAAAAGAAAAGGCCGGTAAGGAGTCCGAATCGGAATCGAGCGGTAAATCTTCTGCCGGGCCAGGATTGGTTTTTGACAAAGCCCTGGCGGTCGAATCGATCCAGCAAAAGGCCCTGGTCGCCGACGCGGCGGGCGATAACCATTATGATCTGGCCAGCGCTCTGCAAAAGAGTATGCGAGGCAGTGATCCGGATGCGACGGTGTATTGGCTGGCCCGGTTGATCGTTGGGGGTGAAGACCCGCGTTTTATCGCCCGCAGGATTGCTGTTTGTGCTGCCGAGGATGTGGGTAACGCTGACCCGATGGCTACGGTGTTGGCTGGGGCCGCGGTGGGGATCAGCGAGTTTGTAGGCCTGCCCGAGGCGCAATTGCCTTTGGCCCAGGCGGCTATTTATATTGCCTGCGCCCCTAAAAGCAACCGCAGCGCCGAGGCGATCTGGAAGGCTGCCGAGGATGTGCGTCAGGGCCGAACCGCCCCGGTGCCCGATCATCTTCGGGATGCCCATTATCGCAGCGCCAAGAAACTCGGCCACGGCGTAGGTTATCAGTATCCGCATAATTTCCCGGAAGGCTACGCCCCGCAGGAATATATGCCTGCGAGCTTCGCCAAGCAGTATTATCAACCTACCAGCCGGGGAATGGAAGAAAGGATTGGACAATACCTGGCCAAATTTAGACAATACTGTCGCGTTGACAGCGAGTCAGAGCAAAAAGACAGTACCAGTAAAGCACCGCCATCAAGGAAGTAAGACGGTAGCCATGGGCAAAAAAGACATTCGCAAACAACTACTTGGGCGTTTGAAGGACCTGCCCAAAGAGCAACTTCAGCAGAAAAGCCGCTGGGCCTGTGAAAAGTTGTGCGCTACCGTGGAGTTCGGACGTGCCTCGGCAGTGATGATGTTTTTGTCACTGCCGAGCGGTGAGGTAGATACCACGTGTGCAGTTTTGACGGCGTTTGAGCGGAACAAAACTGTGCTGGTTCCACAGGTCGATTGGGACACTCGTGAGATGATAGCGGTTTGTTTGGGGAGTTTGACGTGTGAGATGGTCTCTGACCGTTATGGTCTGCGTTATCCCGCAATGGGCAAAGCGATGCCGATAGGTGATATCGATTTGGTTGTGGTTCCGGGGGTGGGTTTCGATTCTCAGGGCAATCGTCTTGGCCGTGGAGGTGGATTTTATGATCGTTTTCTGGGTTGTAATGATTTTCGGGGGTTAAGTTGCGGTCTGGCGGTCGAACAGCAGGTTATCGAGGCGGTGCCGGTAACCGAACATGACGTTACTCTAAATATGCTTGTCACCGACCGTTGCGTCAGGCGTTTTGAAAAATAATCTGGAAAACCGCGAAACAATGCGTAGAATGGCAGGAGTTTGCCGGAGCCTAATGAGGTTCTGTCTTACCGTTATAACTGATTAATTTACTTTGGATTTTTTGTTTTTAACAGAGCAATGAAAGGGTGATTATGGTTGAAAAGATAATTATTATGGGGGCCGCGGGGCGTGACTTTCACAACTTCAATGTCTGCTTCAGAGACAATCCGCGTTATCGGGTTGTGGCCTTTACGGCTGCGCAGATTCCTGATATTGACGGGCGCCGCTATCCGCGCGAACTGGCCGGCAGGCTCTATCCCGATGGCATTGGGATTTATGCGGAAGACGAGTTGATTGAGCTTATTCGGGAACATCAGGTTGATCGGGTGGTTTTTTGTTACAGCGACGTTCCTTACAGCGAGATCATGCACAAGGCGTCGATGGTAATGGCCAATGGCGCCGATTTCATATTGCTTGGTGCGACCCGTACGATGCTGCGGTCTTCAAAGCCGCTCGTGGCGGTTTGCGCCTCGCGGACCGGCTGCGGCAAGTCGCAGACTACGCGTTACGTGTGCAAAATTTTGGCTGACAGGGGCCAAAAAGCCGTTGTGGTTCGTCATCCTATGCCTTACGGCGATTTGAAACAGCAGGCGGTACAGCGTTTCAGTTGTTACGAAGATTTCGAGAAACACAAATGTACTATCGAGGAAAGAGAAGAATACGAGCCGCTGGTGGATGATGATATTGTGGTTTATGCCGGAGTCGATTATGGTCGGATCATCAACCAGGCCCAACAGGAAGCCGACGTTGTTGTCTGGGACGGAGGAAACAATGACACACCGTTTTATTATCCCGATGTGCATATTGTAGTTTTCGACCCGCACCGGGCCGGGCATGAGAAACGGTATTACCCAGGCGAGATTAACATGATGATGGCCGACATCGCGGTCATCAACAAGGTGGACAGTGCTACTGACGAACAAGTGCGGCAAGTCAGAGACAATATAGAGGCATACGTGTCTCAGTCCGAGATCGTTCTGGCAGAATCAGCGATAATTGTTGATGATCCGGAACAAATTCGCGGCAAACGTGTTTTGGTGGTTGAAGACGGTCCGACGCTCACTCATGGAGAAATGGATTTTGGCGCCGGGGTCATTGCTGCCGAGCGATACGGAGCGGCCGAGATCGTTGACCCGAAACCCTATGCCTGCGGAAGTATTAAAGAGACATATAATCGTTATCGGCATATCGGATCGGTGTTGCCGGCTATGGGATACAGTGACAAGCAGATTCGCGAACTGGAACTTACCATCAATAGTACCAAGTGCGACCTGGTTCTTTTTGGCACACCGATTAATCTGCCCAGAATAGTCACCATTGACAAGCCAACGCTTCGTGTGCGTTATGAATACCGGGATTGTGGCCGGCCACGCCTAGAGGATGTTCTCACAAACCGCCTGCAGGAAGTGACTTCCCGGGAAATTCCCGTTTGAAACAGTGCGAATTCGCACTTTTTCTTGTGTGTTCCTTATACGCAAAGCCAGAGCAGGGCCTTTGGGGGGCCAAGACCGACAATTTTATACGTTAGCGGAGCATTTATCAAAAATATATAAAAATCCATTTTCGCGTAACAGGCCCTGTTGGATGGAATTTGGGTAAAAAACTGCGAAAGTCAACAAAAAGATTATGAAAGATATAACCGAAAAATCGACCAGACCGACCCTGCTGGTGGCCTTGGGCGGCAATGCCCTTGTCCGTAAGGGGCAGGCCGGTGATATTAATCAGCAGTTTGAAAATTTGAAGGTGCCGATTCGTCAGATTGCCGGGCTTTGCCGCGAGTATAAGATTATTATCACGCACGGCAATGGCCCTCAGGTGGGCAATCTATTACTGCAGCAGGAATGCTGTAGGGAGGTTCCGAGATTACCCCTGGAGATTTTAGTGGCCCAGACGCAGGGGCAGATCGGTTACATGATCGAATCGACTCTGGACAGCGAACTGATGGATTTGGGTATTCATACTCAGCGGCTGGTGAGCCTTATCAGTTATGTGGTGGTTGATGAAAAAGACCCAGCCTTTCTCAGCCCTTCCAAACCTATCGGACCGGTTTACGCGCAACAACACGGAGATTATCCGATGTGCAAGACGGACAAAGGGTACAGACGGGTGGTGGTTTCACCGGAACCGGTGACCATTGTGGAAAAACGCGAGATCAAGAAACTCATCGAGATGGACTTTATCGTTATCTGCTGCGGTGGGGGCGGCATACCCGTAATCCGGGAAGGGCGTGCTTTTTCCGGTGTGAATGCGGTTATCGATAAGGATTTGGCCAGCGCTAAGCTGGCCCAGGAGGTGGGCGTGGATGTTTTTGTTATGGCAACCGATGTCCCCGGCGCGATGCTGAACTACGGTCAGCCCGATCAGCGACTACTGCGTTCGCTGAGGCTCGAAGAAGCCGGGCGTTATATGGAGGAGGGCCAATTTTCTGCCGGCAGCATGGCCCCCAAGATAAAGGCAGCTATGCGATTTCTGCAAAACGGCGGTGAACGTGCCGTGATTACCTCTGTGGAGGCGATCGACAAGGCTGTGGCAGGACAGGCAGGTACCGAACTGTTTCGAGACGAAAACGACTGATGGCGTTATTGATTTGTCGGAAAGGATTAGTGATGCGAACCCAGGATTATATAGCCCTGGAAGAAGAGTATGGGGCGAAAAACTACAAACCGCTGGATGTTGTCTTAACCCGCGGTCAGGGTATTTGGGTCTGGGACGTGGAGGAAAACAAGTATCTTGATTTTCTTTCGTCTTACTCGGCGATTAACCAGGGACATTGTCATCCTAAAATCGTGGCCACTATGATCGAGCAGGCAAAACGGCTTACTCTTGTTTCGCGTGCCTTCCGGCACGATCAACTGGGCTTGTTCTATAAGGAAATCTGCCAGTTGACGGATTCTCATAAGGTGCTTCCCATGAACAGCGGCGCCGAGGCGGTGGAATCATGCATCAAGGCGGTGCGCAAATGGGGCTACAAGACCAAAGGAATTGCCGAAGGTAAAGCGGAAATTATCGTTTGTGAAAATAACTTTCACGGCCGAACTATTACCCTCGTCGGGTTCAGTACCGAACAACAGTATCGGGACGGATATTCACCCTTTACGCCCGGTTTCAAGATTATTCCATTCGGTGACGCCGATGCCCTGGAAAAGGCCGTTACGCCCAATACGGTAGCCTTCCTGGTGGAGCCGATCCAGGGGGAAGCTGGTATCATCGTGCCGCCCGATGGATATCTGCGCCAGGTGCGTCAGATTTGCGATGAGAAAGGTATCGTACTGATTACCGATGAGATTCAAACCGGACTGGGCCGGACCGGTAAATTGCTGGCCGAGGAACACGAAGGCGTGGTAGCAGACCTGACACTGGTGGGTAAGGCATTGTCAGGCGGGCTTTATCCGGTCTCCGCGGTTCTTTCCAATAAAGAGGTGCTCGGCGTTTTTCAGCCTGGCGATCACGGCAGTACCTTTGGCGGCAATCCGTTGGCTTGTGCCGTGGCCCGCACAGCGGTCAAGGTGCTGGTGGAAGAAAAAATGGTGGAGAACTCAGCCAAGATGGGAGCTTACTTTATGGAGCAACTGGCGAGCATCGATAGTCCTTATGTCAAAGAGGTTCGCGGTAAAGGTCTGATGATCGGAGTGGAATTGCATAAGAATGCCGGTGGCGCCAGACGGTTTTGTGAAAAGCTCAAACACAAGGGACTGCTCTGCAAAGAAACACACGAAAACGTAATCAGATTTGCCCCACCGCTGATTATTACCAAAGAAGATATCGACTGGGCCCTGGAGCGGATCGGGGATGTTCTGAGGGAATCTTAGATTCTCCCGAAACCATCCAGAATGTCGCCCCGAACAAAAAAGCCTGTTTATAAACGCAACTTTATATTTCGAGAGGATTTGTACATGGCAAAGCGAAACTACTCTGATAACGGTAACAATAAGTATCAGGGAAGACGAATATTCTTGGGAATTGCCTTTGTGGTGGTGATGGGCCTGGCGATATGGCGCCTTGGCTTTTGTAGGGCTGTTCCGGGTATAGCCGAAGACGTTGACATTTTGCTGACTGATGAGACTGAACCGCTTTACAAGCCGCCTGTTGCCGCTGATGTCCCGCCTGATAATGATTTGGCTCAACCGGACATCTCTGAGGCGACATCCGAATCGGCAGACAATCCCACAGTGGAAACGATTCCCGCAGAACCTGCGAATCAGACGCCCACTCAGGCGGAGATACTCCTGCAGAAAGGCATGTCGGCATTGACGGCTGGGGATTACATCACCGCCCGTGCCAGTCTCAGCCAGGCGGTAAAGCTGCAACTGCCGCCTTTGCAGGAAGACGAGGCCCGTAAATTGCTCAATCAGGCCGCCGATGTCTGGTTGTTTTCCAATAACGTTTTTCCTGGTGACAAGTTCTGCCAACGCTACAAGATCGACGATAATTTAGCGAAGATCGGACCGAAATTTGACATACCATATCCGTTGATCGGTCGAATGAACAACATACCGGATCTCAACAAAGTGGCCTTCGGAAAAACCATCAAAATAGTTCAGGGACCGTTTCATGTCGTTGTTGATCGCAAACGGTTTTTGATGTCGGTGTATCTGGGTGATGTGCTGGTGCGGACGTATCGGGTTGGCCTGGGCAATGCGGATCGCCAGACGCCAACCGGTCTGTGGCTGGTAAAACTCAAACAGGTCAATCCCGAATGGACCGATCCGGAAACCAACAAGAAATACCTGCCTAACGATCCGGAAAACCCGCTCGGTGAGCGATGGATCGCAATGGAAGGTCTGGAGGGCCTGGCCAAGGAGCAGACGGGCTTTGGCATCCACGGTACGATCGAGCCGGACAAGATCGGCCAGGCCGCCAGTCGCGGCTGTATCCGTCTGCATAATAAAGATGTCGAAGAACTCTACGATATGCTCATCGAAAACAAAAGCACAATCCGCGTGATAAACTAATGGGAGCCTCTAAAGATTGCTTTTGTCGCGAGAACGAGCGAAATTTTCGTCAATGAGGCAGGGGGCAAAAATCGCCGCGGGCATAGTTGAACTATGTTGAGTATGATTTTGGGACGGACAAAGATTTAATGCCGCCTGACAGCTCGTTGAATCTCCACTGGAGGTGTAAGTATTTGCTTGTTTTCAGGAAGAGTATGGATCTTTCGTACAACGTCCATACCTTTGACAACATGGCCAAAAGCGGCAAATCCTTGCCTGTCGGAATTACGTTTTCCGCCAAAATCCAGCGACGGCTGGTCACCAACACAAATGAAAAAGTGGTGTGTAGCGGTATTCGGCCCAGTTCGTGCCATAGATATTGTGCCATCCAAATGTCGTAATCCCGTGTCGCGCGTCCGTTCCAGTTGAATTGGGGCAAATGTTTTATCTTCCCACTTGGGATTCGCTTGCGCCTGAATCACATCTATCTTGACCAGATCGTCCGGCTGATTATCCTCTCGCACCGTACGGAAAAACACCCCATCGCTATAAAAACCTTCATGCACATACCGAATGAAATTTTTCGTCGTCTGGGGCGCCTTTAACGCATCCAGTTCCACTTCGATATCACCGATCGCGGTTTGAATCAGCACACGTGGCTTATCCGTCAACTCTTCCTTACGCCATTGAAATGTCGGTGCAATACTGAAATCATATCCGGCAAGATGTGATCGTCCGTCTGCTGATCGCAGCATCGGCTTTTTATATCGCCATGGGCCATCGCCCAGATACGTCTTGCACAACTGTGCCAAATCCGGATCATATTGCTTGAGTTCCTTTCGAGTATTTACGTGGCAGTGCATTGAATCGTTTTCTCGATTATCGTCATACCAGCTTTGCACCGCCTCGGCCCAGTATTCAGCCCGATCCGTAATGGCGTATGTATTAGGCCATAGATTTTTCTTTTTGGCGTTTTCATAAAGCGATTTGAGTTTCTCATCAAACTTAGTATCAATCCCGGGTATGCCATGACTGTGCATACAGTGAGAAAATTCGTGAATCAAAAGATTCTCTTTTTCATACGGATCATTCGGAAAGCACAGCAGATTTTCCTCTCCGCAAGTGACCGGAACCCCCCCCAATCCTCGCGCACGCCGATCCCAGAACACTCGCGGTTCGAGATGCTTATGCTCTGGAATATCGGTCGTATATTCATTGTAAGCCATAATTGCCACAAAAGCCCGCTTGGTAACCATTATCTTAATGATCTGGGGCTTATCCGAAAGCATATTTCGCAATATCCAGGCCGCTTCACGTAAGGCATAATCGGACACTTTCCCGGAAGCAACTATAGGCAATCCTTCGACGGCAACATATTTCTGGTAAAAAGATGACAGTTTGAATGTATCTCTCCATTCGTCGGTTAGAGCTTTAACGTCATAAGTATGATCTGAATGTGAATCAATCTCTTTTTTGTCAACTCCAAAGGCACAAACAGAATGAATCACAGAGATCATAAAATATGAAACAATAAGTAACCATCTATTCTCATTATTAGTTTTTGGGGGGATAGATACCATCCTGATACTCCAAAATATAGTTAAAAATTACGATTCAGTTACCTTCTACCATAGCCCACCCAAAAAGGCAACCATAGAAAATGTTAACTTTCGCAGTATTTTTTACGCAATTTGAATGACGCGTTGCTGCTTTGAGTTTACTTGTTGCGAATAACCAGTATCTTCATAGGCCGAACTTCTTCAGTAAACGTTATGCCGAACTCTTCCTCAAACCATTTACGAGCTAACTCAAAACCCTCGTCGCCAGGCCAGTACGCCGTCTCCATACTGATAGGCTGCATAATGCCAGTTTCATCGATAAATATCTTTTTAGCGTTCTTGTCTTCGATATCTTTATTCTGGTGAAATGCCAAGTGTGTCAAGTGCGCATTAAAGCACATTCCATGTGAGCTGATCGAGCCGGCTGTACCGGGCTTATCTCCTATGACAGTTCCTCTCAGATTTGGAAGTGGGACATGTACATTCTTGTAATTCCTTAAAACCTTGCCATTGTATCGGGCAACCCATACTTTGCGAGATTCACCGTCTTCTACTACAACTTTCAGACCATAATGATTAAGGACAAACTCAAATGCTTCTTTTAGACTGACATCACTCCTGCGAACCACATCAGCGCGAATTTCTTTGTTCAGCAGTTCTTCGCTTACTTCTTCACTGATTCGATAGCTAACCTTGTCTATTGGGTAAATCCCCTGGATACCAGGAAGACTCAAAACCACATCCTTTAATCGATAGTTAATTGGCAGAAGGACATATCCTTGATGTCCAGGCAATCTATTCTTATTTGTGTTGACATGTTGTACACCTTGATCGGTCTCCCGCTCAAGCAGCTCCATCTTTTCAGAAAGCGGATACTTATTATAATACTCGGATAGCTTAGCCAGATATTTGTCTCTTTTCGCCTGTTCCGCGCAAGCTTTTAATTCAGCATTGTCCCGGACGTCCATTCCGATAACTCTGCTGATATCTTCAAGACTGTTTCCATTTTGAGCCATATCAATAGATATCCCTCTTTGCGCCTGTGGGATAGACTTTTTTAGTTCTTCTGCTACATACTTCTTCCAACTCTTGTTTCCTTTTAGATTGTGCTCGGTTTCTTTAACCTGCTTCCATAGCTGGGCGGCTTTGTCTATTTCTCCGCCGTATGCCACTGCGACGATAAACTCAACAAGATCGTAAGGCGTTGGTGACGTACGGTCCGGATTTTTGTATTTATCATAAACCCCAGGCCAAAGCTCTAATGCAAGCTTGGCAGCTTGGGCCCCCTTCTCCTGAGCTATAAACATTTTTATTCTTAATTTATCAATTTCACCCTGCAAACGTTGCCCATCATCACTTTCGAGCGCCATTCCGACAATACGCTCACACATATCAATACGGTACTCCTGGCAATACCATCTGGCAGCGTCCAGCAACACATTACATTCAGTAAAAGGTCCGCGAGTTGCATTCCTTGGCCAAGCGATATTCTGCATATCTGTCAATTCAACACTGCCGATAAGCTCCGGTTTCAGATGCGGGTAATGAAATTCCACTCTGCATGTAAGCGTTAATTTCGAAGGTGTTGTTTTGCCAAACGGATAATCTTCCGGCACAAATACTTCCAGACAGTTATCTCCCGAATACTTGATTCTTCTGTATTCTGTCCCAAGCTCATCGGCAAGCTCGCCAAAACCATCAAATAAATAGTCATCCGGAGTTTTATTCCGCGAATTTGACGACATCACCCACACCGCTCCGTACTCAGTAACACCAACCTGCTCCACTTTTGGCAGATGATAGCCTGATTTCTTAAAGAGGTCTTGCGGCACATAATCCCTGCCACCGGGGTCTTTCAGAAATGCGTATGCGCTGTTCGCATTGTTTTGGTTGAATCGGTTAACGACAGCCTCCTCATACGCTTTTGCATCGAAAAATTTATCCGGCTGCTCTTTTGAATAAGTTATAAAAATATCTACCGCAGACCCATCCCGCGGATCCCATACTCGTATCCGAACCGGCAGTTGACTCTGTCTTAATGCCCATATCCTCATCCACTGTGGATGTTGATCTGTCGTAACATCAAAAACGACCATATCCTCAGATATTCCAGCAGATAAATTTATTAACGGTGTAACCTCCTGAAGCTTTCCTTTGAACATTGTTTTCACGATTATATCCAGCGAAAAGTTTCTTGATTGGCCAAGCATCCTTAAGATAACTTCCGCTTGGTCATCAACCTGCTCACTATCTATTCTCGCCGAATTCACAAAATTAAAAGCATCTGTCACCTGTCCATCCTGTGTAAAAAGAACCTGGTCTCTAACTCGCATTCTTGCCCTGCCTTCTTCGCCCATCCACAATTCAAACTGCTTAGGCTCAGCAGAGGGCTTGTCTTTCATATATATCGCCGCACTGAAAAAATTCACTGACTCAAAGCTTTTCACAACGTCTGCCCAGGCTACACTTGCAAAACTAACCGACCCGCCATATTGATTTATGCCAATAAGCACTGCGATAATTATCACCGCCGCGGCGGCAAGTTTTGTTATTCTTGTTTTCATAACCATTCTCCAAATATTCGGCCCAGTTCCAGCCGATTGTGTTGTTTTTGATTTTTCCAGTGTTTCCTGCGCGCTGCTGAGGACTCTCTGGTCCAGTTTGGCGCTGGTGGCAGCCGGTAGATTATGGGCGTAGGTGTTTTTGATGAACTTTTCTATGTTTTCTGTGGGTTTCATCTGGTCACCTCACTGTTTAGTAATGCACGCAGTTTGTCCAGGCCATAACGGTAACGGCTTTTGGCGGTATTGACCGAGATATTCTGCGATTCGGCAATTTGCCTGAATCGCATACCACCGTGCAGGTGCAGGATCACGATTTCACGCTGTTCGTAGGGAAGCTGGGCCATGGCGCCGGTCAGCCGCTGATAATCTTCGCTACGAATGGCCGCCTCGTCCGGTGCGTTTGTATTCGATTCAACCTGGTGGGCTTGATCGATATCCACTGTTTTTTGCCGCTGCCTGGCTCGGTACATATTGCGAGCATGGTTGGCAATGCAGGTTGTCAGATATCTCTTGAGACTTCCACGCAGGCGAAATTCACCTGTGGTTTGGGCGAACCGAACAAATGTGTCGTTGACGGCGTCTTCGGCGGCGGCGGTGTCGTTCAAAAGCGCGATCGCCAGCCTCAACAAGTCATCCTTGTATTTTTCATAGACGCGGCGCAGGGCGTCCGGGTCGCCACGATTGAAATTTCGTATAAGCGTTTTGTCTTCAAGCATTTATGAGCCGCTACAAGTATTACGAAAAACGATTAATCGCCACATATATAACAAATGAACTGCCCATTTGGGTCTGAACAAAATCAGATTTTTCAGATGTGACGCCAGCGTCAAAAGGATTGTGAATCATTGATTTTGGCGCCCCAACGACGTTTTTAGGCGTGAATATCGACTTTTGACGCCAACATAAGATGTAAGGAAAAATTCACTTGAAAAAACTCCAATAAAGCTGATATTAGTCATAAGTTCTGCATTGTAGTCTCTAATATGATATTCGACAATCCAGGAGGCTGGATCGCCATGATTCGCCTAATTGAAGATCACCGTGAAACCATTGGACGTATCTGTGCCCAGTACCGTGTACAGCGTCTTGAATTGTTCGGCTCTGGGGTCTCTCAGGACAACTTTGACGAGAATAGTGATCTTGACTTTCTGGTCGAATTCAAGCCTCTGGTCCGTGGTGAACATGCCGATACTTATTTTGGGTTACTGGAGGCGCTAGAGGATCTGTTGGGGCGAAATATCGATCTTGTCATGCTTTCCGCCATCAAAAACCGGTATTTTCTCGAATCTATTGACCGGAATCGAAAGGTGGTCTATGCAGCTTGAATCCAAGAAACTCCTGGAAGATGTCCTGCAAGCAGCCGGGCGAATTCTCGAATTCACCACTGATAATACCGACGAATCATTTCCTTCCGCAACATCCTGATTCACGGCTATGATCTCGTGGACGATGAGGTTGTTTGGGACGTGGCGGAAAAGAACCTGCCTACGCTTTACAATGAGGTTCAGTATCTTCTCCGATAAATGCTTGTTATAGGCTGACTTACTGTTTGCCACCGGTTTGCCGCAAACACGACCAAAAAGCCAAAGGAGGGACTTGAACCCTCAACCCCGGCTTTACGAAAGCCGTGCTCTACCATTGAGCTACTTTGGCAAAGACGGCGCCTATGTCAGTTCATCGTTGGCGGCCTTTCCATACAGTATTACCGATTTTGTCCTCTATGTCAATCCCTGTCTTTTGTTTCCGTTGACAAAATTATTTGCCATACGCCGTTACGGTTCGTCGCGGCCTGTACCGGTCCATAAACGATTATTTCCCGCAGGATCGTCAGCTATGATGATACCGTCCGAGTCGAGAATATATCCCATTTCTTCCAGCGTGAGGTGTTCGGCGTGACAATCTATAAATGAGACGTTCACATGTCCGCTATGGCGGGCCTCGGCGGGCGTGTGTTGTTGCTGAAGAGTGGGTTTTTGCCAATCACCAAAATATATGGCGCCGGTGCTGCGGGCTAATTTGGGCGGGTCCAGCTTGTAGGAGTGTTCGCCGTGCGGAGCGGCGTTGCCGCGGCCGTCGGCGATAATGATTGTACTGGACGGTTTTCTGATTTTAGATCCTCTGACCGGGTAATTCTGGTGCTTCTCCTCGGCGGTCAACCGTGGACTGCCGAGATACTGGTAGTTGTATCCGTACGAACCGTTGCGAATATCGTGCACATCAAAATTACTGTGGCTAAATGAAGGACATATAAAATAATCATTGGTCATCAGCAGGGTCTGGCTGTCTCCAAAAACATCGCCCGGATTTTTGATATAAGGCGCCGGGTCAATGACCGGCCCTACTCCCTGATCGAAAAACCACTGCCATCTAGGCATTTCCCGGCCGTATTTATTGACGTAATTGTGGGAGTCTGTGGGTTTTGCTTTCTTCAGGCGATGAGGCGGGAATTCGCCGTTTTTCGAAACATACATCTGACCGGCTATCGCCAACCTTCGCACGTTGGTCAGACACACTACCGAACGCGCCGCTTCACGCGCCCTACCCAATGCCGGCATAAGCATAGACAGCAACAACGCTATGATTGAAATTACCACAAGTAGTTCAATCAAAGTAAAACCGCTTTTCTTTATCTTATTGCACATACTTTTGGTTATTTTACCATCTTCCAGACAGAAATGCTACTGTTTTTCAGTTGCCTTAAATTAAAAGGGCATTGCCGTTTCCGGCAATGCCCTGATTGTTTCCTGGAGCGGTTCCAGTGAACCGTCATAATTACTTTCTACCGGGAGCCTTCTGTTAAAGGAGGCTATCGGATGCAAAACAACATTTGCTGATTTAGAACTGGAACTGTAGTTGGGTCCTAATCATAAACAGAGCGTTGTTCTGGACTCCATCGTAGTTGGAACTACTGCTGACAATCGGTAGATCATCGATGTAGGTAAGGTCCATGCTGAGCTTGAGATCCTGACCGTACAGGTAGTAGTTCCAGCCGCCAGCGTATTCGTAACAGTTATTGGCGCCGTCAATACAAATACCACCAACACGGCTGACCAACTCAAACTTCTCGGGAATAACGAAGATACCGCTCTGTAGATTCCAGCCTAAGTTGTTCATTTGCAGCTCATCAATACCGGTACGCACAGGACCGAATTGCCCGGCAGCAGTAGCAGGACTATCCAAATTCGCTCGCTGATAGTAACCATCTAAGATGACCGACAGCCCATTGCTCTTGACGGCAATATCGGCTCCAACCATCGAGACTTCACCGTCAGCGATAAAACCGTTACTGAGACCGTTGTCGCCTCTGGCCAGTACCATAAAGTTGTCGTCCGTTCCGTCCGGGAAATTGTTCTCTGACCCGGCGTTGGCATAGGCGAAACTCACACCCGCCTGCGCTACCGGATTCGCGTGGCCTTGCAGGTCCGACTCGTCGTCGAAATCCTTGGGTGTTGCTCCCATCAGCGGCACCACAAACCGTGCCGCTGCCGCCGGGTTGTTGTCATTGTCGGCAAAAGGCCTACTGCCGGCATCTCTTAACCCATTGTAAGCACCCAAACGGTAGTGCATCTGAGTGTCGCCAAGTGGGCAGGCGCCAAACAACTCTACTCCGGTACTACGACCGATATTGAACACGGCATCGGCCAGCGAACGATCTACCATCATCAGCTTTCCAGGATCGACGTTGAACTGTCTGCCAAATGCGCCTTTGTATTGGCCGAACTTGACGCCAAACTCGGGCATAACACTATATGCAACCATATAATCGAGTACATTTACGGAGTTTTCGTTGTCGTCGTCCATTTCCAACTGGATCTTGTATTTAACATCTTTCATCACGTGGCCCGAAAAAATCAATCGTGCCCGTTCCAGTTCGGCGGCGCTGGCACTGGGATCGACGCCGTCACCGCCCGCGGCAGGCTGCCCTTCACGAGTAAGAACCCTCTCTCCATCGTCACTTTGGCTGTAGGTATGGCGAAACTGCAACAGCCCGTCAATACCCAGATAGAATTGATCGTCGGTGGTCTTGATGAAAAACTGATTGTCATAACCGGCCGTCAAACTCGTATCAAGCGACTGACGGGACTGTGCAGAGATCGCCTGCAATTCCAGTTCCGCTACGCGTTCCTGCAGCTTCTGCAACTGCGATTGCGTGTCGCTGCTGTCGGCGGCCAACACGGCCGAACAACTCCACAACATCAGCCCTACTGTCATTAATGTCATCCCTTGTCTCATTTTGTACTTCCTTTCACTAAAAAATTCGCACCTGTTAAAATATACCCGCAAGATCGGGTCCACAAAACCGCCTTCGACGGCCGCTGCTCCTCCACAGAACAGACTACACAATATACCGTTTATCATAAAAGCCTTGATGAGTCCGTCTTGTTAACTGCAAGGCAACTGATGCTTGAATTTGTGTTTACAAAACTCACCTCTCAATACTAACAACAGGTTATCGGTCACAAAAGATTCCGAGCTTGAAAAATCACGGAGTTCACCTGCCAGTACTGATAACGCCTCTGGAAAACAGACACATCCAGGCTAAAAGTTATAAAAGCGTAATTAAACGAACTCTTTTCTCCTTGTTGTCATCGAATAGTTGATTTCTCAATCGGATAATGGTAAGCTTTTGTCAGTCCGCTATTGGACAAATCCTCCTGAATTTGTCAAATGTCGCATAAAAATAATGACGAATTTAGGCTATTTCGCGATTCCCGGACAAGGCTAATATTAATTAAGCGTTTGTAAACAAAAGAGTAATGGGCTATGTTCTGGCCAAACCGCATTGCAAGCAACAACTATAACTATTGTCCTTGATCGCCAAGCAACGACTAATATATCTTGCCAAACCGTTTGGCAAGTAAAAAATTGACTTTTTTGGATATTTCCGCAATTGGTAGGGTTGGAATCCGATCCGCTGAGCGTTCAAGAACGTGATTGGGCAGCCCATTGGCCGGTGATATCAGTGGAAAAATGGCTAAGTACGGAGGAATCTATGCTACGGATGGTAGTTTTTGATTTTGATGGTGTGATCGCTGACTGCGAAAATGCTCATTTTAGAGCGTTTCGCAAAGTGTTTCTCGATCAGGGGATTGAGCTGACGTGGGAGCAGTATTGCGTAAGATACCTTGGTTTAACAGATTATGAATGTATTGCTCAGATTCTGGCCGACAATGGTCGGCCCATTTATGGTAAAAAAAAGCAGATAAAAGAGTTATTTTTGCGAAAAAAGGCCGAATTTGCCCACTATTTGAACAAGAAAGACCTTATTATGCCCGGAGTTGAGCAGCTTTTGGAGGGTCTTTGCGCTAATAATATTATATGTTCGATATGCTCAGGCGCCCTGCGATGTGAGATCGATGTCATACTCCAGCAGGGGCGGTTACAGGATTTTTTTGAGGTTATCATATCGGCCGACGATGTTTCCCGTGGCAAGCCCGACCCCGAAGGCTATCGACTGAGCATTGCCCGGATTAATGAAAATGCAATTATCCAGCCGAGGATTCAGCCGAGTGAATGTGTGGTCATCGAAGACAGTATATGGGGCATTCGCGCCGGCCAGGCCGCCGGGATGCGATGCGTGGCTGTGACCACCACCTATCAGGCAGAACAGCTTGCCGGGGCGGAGATGATCGTCAAAGACCTTACCTGCCTCGATAGCGACCGCTTGCGGGAAGTTCTCAAATAACAATCATATTGCGACTATATGAGATGATTCCAGCCGTTGCCAGTTTATGGGGTGGAATATCAATGGTTGCATTTTGGTCATGGTGGGCGTAAAATTTCCGGATGCTCGCAAAAAACGCAGAAAAAGACGGTTTTCCCAGGCAAAACCTATTTAGGCGGCGTGGTTCGTCGAGATCGGCAACGGTGGTATTAGCCGTTGCCCTGGTGGCGGCGTTGCTGTGTGCGCAAATTTTGGTGGTGGCGCGGTCCGGCCAACTCCGCGGTCGTGAAAACGCGGCAGAGTTGATTAAACAAGTCGCTGATAAAGGTCTGGAAACATGGCTCACCAATCCGATGGAACTCTATTATCTGATGGAATCGGAGGGCAAACCGATCGGATATAGGGCCGTTTCCGTCGAGCCGGTTGCGGGGGAAGATCATTCAATTGTTATTCAATGGAAAGGGAAAGAAGTATATTATCGGACGGATGAAAATATGCGAATCGAAACCTTGTTTTCAGTACAGAATGATCTGAGCAGCTACAGCTACCAGGAAAAGATACGGAACCTGAGTGGAGGTTTGTTCGAGGTTGTTCGGCAGACATTTGCGAACGGTCTTTTGGACATCTCCTATCGGAGAAACTTTCGTGAGGTTGCCCTGCCGACGTTACCGATAAGCGAGGCCAATTTCATTCCTTTGGTTTTGCTGGACCTGTTTTCGAGTTTGGGTGCGGCCAGAAAGGATTTCAAGGACGGGATGGTATTTGCCATGATGGGCACCAGCGTAATTCACGGTCGCAGTGAGAAGCTCCTGGTGGAATGCTGGGTCAAGCCCGGCGGCGAAGTACCCAAAGAGATCAGGTCACGAATACCCGGCGGCCACAGTGTGGAAGTAGAGTGGCTGGGAGTCGGACATACTCAATCAATATACTACGATCAGAATAATCAGCTTGTCTGGCAGAAAGACGAATTTGATTTGGCGGAGCTTTTTCACAAGGCGGTAAGCCGTTCGGAACTGGTGAGCGTATTTCCGCAGGCCCAGCAGGATATAGACGACTGGTCCGGAATGGACAGCAGTGACAATAACAAGCAGGCGATCTAGTGCGATTCCGCACTTTTTATTGTGTCAGAGATTGCAGGTACAAATTGTTTTGGAGAAAAACCTTCAGACCGAACGTTTTGATAACCGGTTTACCGCTGTGGACAACTCTCAAAAAGGTTACCACGAACAAGCGGAACGAAAAACAAACATTCTCACGATAAAAAGATTCGATCCGGTCTCGGTCAGACGGATAAGTTTACGACGGAAAAACTCGAAATCAACAGCGATATATATCTGCCTTGGGCTTTGGATCATTTTCTGGGCCGATTACTGGAGAAAAAGATTGGCGGTGAATATGTTTTTATGGTTTATAATAACCGTAGTCTGTGTTATCATTGCCTGCGAGTGGTAGAGCGGGCAGTGCCTACTGCCGAAGACAGCCAGGCAAATGCGATATACCTGATCGGCCAGAGGGGTGCTCAGGGACCAGTCGTCGAAACCTGACTGGACGAGAACGGCCGAATGCTCAAACGCCGGAGCGGCGATATGTTGGTAGAACGCAGCAGCGAAGAAAAAATCAAACAACTATGGCCGGAAGAGTTTAAGATATTCTAACAAGAAAGCCAAAGGAACACGCTCATGGATAATCAAACGCCTGATATTATCAACGAATACGGGAATATCTTAAAAACCAAGATGGGAGATCATCTTAAAAAAGCTATTCTCTTTGGTTCTCAGGCTCGCGGCGACGCAGATGAAAGCTCGGATTATGATATTCTTGTAATAGTGGATCAACGCACCAAACAAATTCGTGAGATGGCTTTAGATGCCGGCGTTGAAATAATGAACCGTTATGAAAAGTTGTTTGCAACTGTTATATATGATGAAAAGGAATGGGAAAAAGCGCAATTATTTCCTTTTGCCTGGAATGTCAAGCGTGAGGGCGTTCCGTTATGAAAAAGAACCAATCAAACATAGAAACATCAACTAATATTGAGGTGTTATTATGGCGGGAATCGTAGCGGACGTGGTAATTGTTGGAGCGGGCCCGGCGGGTTTGGCGGCGGGGTTGTACACCGCCCGGGATCGCTACGAGACCATCATCCTGGACAAGTTTGTGCCTGGCGGACAGATTAACCTGACGGATCGAATCGAAAATTATCCCGGTATCAGGAAAATCAGCGGCGGTGATATGGCCGAGGCGCTTGTGGATCAGGCAGTTTCGTTTGGAGCGAAAATAGAAAACAACAGTGAAGTCGTCGGACTTGCACGGCGTGATGACCGGACTATCGAGGTGCGCACCGATGAAAATACTTATCTGGCCAAGGTTGTCATCCTGGCCCCAGGCAGCGACTATCGCAGGCTCGGCGTGGACGGTGAAGAAAGATTCCGCCAGGCTGGCGCCGGGGTCAGCTATTGCGGCACGTGCGATGCGCCGTTTTTCAAAGACAAGCATGTGATCGCTGTCGGCGGCGGGAACGTAGCGGTGGAAGATACTATTCATCTGGCTAAATTTTGCAGAAAAGTAACGATGGTGCATCGGCGGCAGGAATTTCGGGCTACCAAAGTCCTGGTGGAAGAACTGCTGGAAGAAACGAAGAAAGGTGTTATAGAGATTCGCTATGACAGTATTGTCACCGCTATCAACGGTGGCGGCAAAGTTGAATCGGCTACGTTAAAAAATGTCAAAACCGGACAGACCGAAGAACTCCCGTGCGATGGAGTGTTTATTTTTGTCGGTATGATACCCAATACCAGTTTCCTCAAAGGCGTGGTCGAACTGGACAAAAATGGGTTTATCAAGTGTGATCCTGAATTTCTGCGAACCAAGATGCCGGGCGTTTTTGTGGCGGGCGATTGCCGGGTCTCGGCGGCGATGCAACTAGCGACTGCCATCGGTGATGGCGTGACTACGGCTATGTTCATGAAAGAATATCTTCGCGATCCCGATTGGTGGAACAAGGGTACGTATCCGGAATTTATGGGATGGTAAACAATGAAAGTTGGTTATTTTGACTGTTTTTCCGGTGTGGCCGGGGATATGATCGTCGGGGCGTGCCTGGATGCCGGGGCATCGGAGGAGTTTCTGCGCGGGCAGTTGGCCAGGCTCGGACTGGATGAAGTGGAACTGCAAATCAAAAAAGTCAACAAAAATGGAATTGCCGCTACCGCGTTTTTGCCGATTGTCAAAGACCATCATCACCAATGCGACCACGGCCACCATCGCAATCTTTCTGCCATTGTCGAGATAATTGACAACGCCGCCCTTAGCGATAAAGTCAAACAGCAGTCGATAGATGTTTTCAGGCGGCTGGCACGGGCGGAGGCCAAGGTGCATGGTACCGTCGAGGAGAAAATACATTTCCACGAGATCGGAGCGGCCGACGCGATCATAGACATTGTCGGCGCATGCACGGCACTGGAATCGCTGGGCGTTGAGAAGGTTTACTGTTCGCCGCTGACGGTTGGCGGCGGCACGGTCAAATGCGAGCATGGGATTCTACCGGTTCCCGCTCCCGCCACAGCGGAGTTGATAAAAGGAATTGAAACAGTCCCTGCCCCTGCCAACGCTCAGGTCGAATTGCTTACCCCAACCGGCGCGGCGATATTGACTACGCTGGCTGAAGGGTTCGGCTCAATGCCTGCCATGCGGATCAGCGAAATCGGCTATGGCGCCGGTCAGCGTGATATTGCCGGTATGCCTAACGTTTTGCGCCTGATGGTCGGACAGACCGGCGACAGCGATATGTATGGACAGTCCGACGAAGTTTGCGTTTTGGAAGCTAATATCGATGATGCTACCGCGGAGCTGATCGGACACGTCAGCGAAAAACTACTTGCCCAGGGCGCCCTTGATGTGTACTGCACCGCCGTTACCATGAAAAAAAATCGGCTCGGTACGAAGATCACTGTGCTGTGCCCACCAACCGAAACAGCAAAGATGGAACAGATCATGTTCCGGGAAAGCACTACTTTTGGTATTCGCCGAGGCATTTGCCAACGCACTATTCTGCCCCGCAAACACCAGACCGTCGAAACACCTTACGGTAAAATAAGGATGAAAGTCGGCTATTTTGATGGCCAAGTGACGACCTGCTCGGTAGAATTCAGTGATTGTCAGCGGGCTGCTGAGGAATACCAGGTGCCGGTTAAAAAAGTAGTTTCAGCCGCCTTGGCAGCGTATAAAAATGAATGAGTGGATGGGTAGATGATTAATCTCTTGGCGCAAATAGCACAAACCATCGAATCGTCGGAAAAACCTCCGACTGACCGATTTGAATTTGACCCCACCAGTGTTTTGTGGATAGTGGGCATAGTGCTGCTGTCATTTTTTATGGTACGCGCCGCTATGCGCCGCGTAGCCCGCAGTCGGCAAAGATCGCAACTACCATTACAGGAACGGCTCGCCGAGAGCAGACAAAAAGTTCATGCCAGTTACGATCAAATGAACGAGTTGATGGCGGCACTGGCGGATCTTTCCCGTCAGATAAACGGTCAGATCGATACGAGGCTGGCCAAACTGGAGACTCTTCTGCATCAGGCCGACCAGACCATAAAACAGTTGGGAGAGTTGGTCGGCGGTGAAGATAACACCGGGCGGGATTCACAAATATCTTCTGTTGACGCCATCGGGGATACTATCCAAGATATATCTGGGGAGTTTCATTCGGCCAATGCGGATTCCCAGCCACAGGCCAACGAAGCTGGGCCGCAAGAATCGCCTCGCGGCGCTGCCCAGCTTACCGCGAAAGAAAAACAAGTGTTGGAAATGGTTAAAAAGGGACTGAACACAATCGCGATCGCCCGGAAACTGAATCAGCCCGTTGGCGAAATAGAATTAATCTTGTCACTGGCGGCAAAAAAAGAAAAACCAAACTGACAAATGGTGCGATTTCGCACTTTTTCTTGTGTGTTGCTTATACGCAAAGCTAGAACAGGGCCTTTTAGGACCAAGGCCGATGATTTTATACGTTAGCGGAACATTTATCGAGGTTATGTAAAAATCCATTTTTGCGTAACAGGCCCTGTTGGATGGAAATTGGGCTAAAAAAACTGCGAAAGTTAACAAATGCGAAAGGAGCACTATTATGAAACATTCGATAACATGCAAACTGATCTTGACCGGCTGGCTGATCCTGATCTTGTCCGCACCGATGCTCTTTGCCGACGAAGGTTCGCTTAACCCACAAACCATCGAGCGGATTCGGTCTTCCTTCCAGATGGACCTTCACACCAGGGCCATGTACAACGCCCTTACAAATACCGACATCAAAGAATTGGCTCTCAATCGTGATATTCTTTGGCGTCACGACGAGACCTTCAGCCATAAGATCAAAACCAAAGGTGTCACCAATCAGAAGTCAAGCGGACGTTGCTGGCTTTTTGCCGGGCTGAATGTCTTGCGCTACGAAGTCATCCAAAAATACGACCTTGACGAATTCGAGTTTTCACAAAACTACCTGGCCTTCTGGGACAAGATGGAAAAGGCCAACCGCTTCCTTGAGTATATCATCGAATTTGCTGACCGAGACCCGCTCGATCGCGAACTGGAAACCATTCTTAAGATGCCATTCGATGACGGCGGATATTGGCCAAACGTTGTCAACCTTATCGAAAAGTACGGAGCTGTCCCCACAAAAATCATGCCCGAAACCAACAGCTCCGACAAAACAAACGACATGAACGGACTGATAGCACTCAAACTAAGAGCCGACGCCGCCAAACTCCGTGAAATACACCAGACCGGCAAATCCGTTGAACAGATGCGCCTCGCCAAGGAAGAAATGCTCACCGACGTTTATAGAATGCTCGTAATGAACTGCGGCGAGCCACCCACCGAATTCCAGTGGCAATACAAACCAAAGGACGACGAGAAAGATGATGACGCGGACGATGATGATGATAACGATGTGGACAATGCGGACGACGATGACAAAAACGGTAACGATGCGGATGATGACGCAGACGACGATGACGACGATGACGAAAACGGTAACGACGATGACGAAAACGGTAACGATGATGACGAAAATGCCTGGCTGTACGAAAAACGCACCTACACCCCCAAAAGCTTTTACCAGCAGGTTGTAGCTGTCGATCTGAGTGAGTATGTAAACCTTTTCAACGACACCACTCACGACTATGGCCGCCATTATCGCATTAAGCTCTCGCGCAATCTCTACGATGGCGACGACATAACTTACGCCAATGTCGATATCGAATCCATAAAAAAGATTGCCATGGACTCAATTCTTGACGACCAGCCCGTTTGGTTCGGCGCCGACGTCGGCAAAGATCAAAGCTCTAAACACGGTATCATGGCTATGGAGATGTTCGATTACGCCTCGATTTACAATGTCGATATGTCCATGACCAAGGCCCAGCGAGCACTGTATCGTGAGAGCATCCGCAGCCACGCCATGGTCTTTGAGGGTGTGGACGTCAAGGACGACAAACCTATAAAATGGTGGGTCGAAAACAGTTGGGGCAAAGATAAAGGCTCCAACGGCTACTGGACCCTCTACGACAGTTGGTTTGACACTCACGTATATAACATCGTCGTAAAGAAAGAATATGTTCCGGAAAATATTTTGAAGATATTCGACCAGGAGCACATAATCCTGCCCGCCTGGGATCCAATGCTTTCGGTCCTGCGCTAACGAACGCGAATTCATTAAAATAATTATTAGCGTAAATTCGCGTGTATTCGCGGTTGCGTATATGAATGACACTTTTTGTTAAAAAGAGGTTTAGATGAAAGTGGCCAGGAGTTTCATATCGGAAGATTTTTTATTGCAGACTGCCACGGCGCGTACGCTCTATCACGAATACGCAAAAAAAAAGCCTATATACGATTATCATTGTCATCTGCCGCCAGCCCAGATCGCCCAGGACACACAGTTTGACAATCTGACCCAGATTTGGCTCTATGGCGATCATTACAAATGGCGGGCCATGCGTACCAATGGAATAGCCGAACGTTTTTGCACCGGCGATGCGACTGACTACGAAAAGTTCCAAAAATGGGCCCAGACTGTTCCTTACGCCCTGCGTAATCCTATTTATCATTGGACTCATCTCGAGCTAAAACGATATTTCGATATAGACCAGCTTCTCGAACCCGCCTCCGCCGAACAAATTTACGAAACCGCCGGCCAAATGTTAAGAACACCCGAATTCAGTGCGCGTAATCTTATGCGTAAGATGAACGTCAAGGTCTGCTGCACGACCGACGACCCGCTGGACAGCCTGGAACACCATCAAAAAATCAAAGACGACGGCTTTGAAATCGTCGTCCGCCCCGCCTGGCGCCCGGACAAGGCCATCGCTGTAGAAAACCTCGACAATCTGAACGACTGGATCGACAGGTTAGCCCAGCTTGTCGATATCGAAATAAAGGATTATGCTTCTTTTTTGGAGGCGATCAAAAACCGTCACGATTTTTTTCACGCCATGGGCTGCCGATTAAGCGACCATGGCCTGGAAACCGCCTGTGCCGAAGACTATACCCAAAGTGAAATCGCATCCATCTTCCGGAAAATACGATTACACCAACAGTTGAATCTCGCCGAACAGCTCAAGTTCAAATCGGCCGTGTTGGTGGACTTGGCTCTGATGGACAATGAAAAGGGATGGGTCCAGCAGTTTCACCTTGGCGCTCTGCGAAGCAACAATACCAGGCTTTTCAATACAATTGGCCCTGACACCGGTTTTGATTCTATCGGTGATTTTGAAATCGCCCGTCCACTTGCCAGGTTCCTCGACCGCCTGGATGTGCGGCGGTCTCTGCCAAAAACCATTTTATATAATATCAATCCGCGTGACAACGAGTTGATCGCCTCGATGATCGGCAACTTCCAGGATGGGTCCGTGCCGGGCAAAATGCAGTATGGCTCAGCCTGGTGGTTTCTCGATCAGAAAAACGGCATGGAGAAACAGATCGACACTCTTTCAAACATGGGTCTGCTCTGGCGTTTTGTTGGAATGCTTACCGATTCCAGAAGCTTCATGTCTTATCCCCGCCACGAATATTTCCGTAGAATCTTGTGTAACATTTTAGGTAACGAACTCGAAGACGGCCAACTGCCCAATGACATACCTTTACTGGGCAGGATGGTCGAAGACATCTGTTTCAATAACGCCAAAAATTATTTCCCCATAGACTCCGCTTAACCAGCGAATCGGTTCGCGGCCTGAGCTTAAAAACAACTTGACAGACGCACGAAAACAGGTATAATGATCGAAAATTGGCGTTTTACGGATGGTCACACTGCCCAGCCGAACTGAAAAATCAGGCCCCGGGAGCCTGAACGCTTACAAAAATCGTATATACACTAAGGGAGCAAATAAAAATGATGACAAGCCAACATACAATGAGAAATCTCCAATCGGCCATAAATCAATCACGCGGCATCATATCAGTTATGTGCCTGATTCTGACAATCTCGCTTTGCGGTTGCGCAACCTGGCAGGGCGACTCAGGCGACGACGGCTGGATAAGCCTGTTTAACGGCAAGAACCTCGATGGATGGACGCCAAAGATAGCGGGCTATGAACTCGGTGACAATTTTGCCGACACTTTCCGAGTCGAAGATGGTGTTATGAAGGTGTCCTACGATCAGTACGACAAGTTCGATGGGAAATTCGGACACATCTTCTACAAGAACAAGTTCTCGCACTATCGCCTTCGCGTTGAATATCGTTTCCTGGGAGACCAAGCGCCCGGAGGTCCGGGATGGGCCTTTAGAAACAGTGGAATCATGTTTCACTGCCAGTCGCCCGAAAGCATGGCTAGGGACCAGAGCTTTCCCGTTTCAATCGAGGTTCAGATGCTCGGCGGTGACGGTACGAATAAGCGTTCGACCGGCAATCTGTGTACTCCAGGCACGAATGTAGTGATGGAAGACAAACTCATCACCCAACACTGTATTGACTCTACCTCTGAAACGTATCACGGTGACCAATGGGTGAGACTGGAAGTCGAGGTCCACGGCAACGATCTCATCAAACATATCGTCAACGGACAGGTCGTGCTGGAATACGAAAAGCCTCAGCTTGACGAAAACGACGCAAACGCGAAAAAACTGATAGCCGCAGGCGCCGACAAAATGCTCACCGAAGGATACATATCTCTACAGTCAGAGAGCCACCCAGTCGAATTCCGATCGGTAGAGATACTTTTACTGGATGAATAATCTCCATCTGTATTGCTTCAGTCGGAATAGGACATTTCCTGAATTTTGGTCGCATGTTATTAAAGCAAAGATATGCTACAGAAATTGATTGAAAAAAGTTTTTTATTTTACAGGAAATAAATATGAGGTTGTGTAGAGATTCTGTCCTTGTGGTTATTGCCGTTGTTTTGTTGTTTTGCATTTCGGTTACGGCGCAGGATGTCGCCGTAAACGGAACTGAGGTATCCGCTGCAGAACCTACGACGAAATCGGATTACGGTTTGCCATGGGGGCTGGAGAAGCTCCCGGATGTTCGCAAACAGGTATCCGATATGGAGATTGCGGACAAGGAAGCCAAAGCAAAGCTGTTGGATATTTATGACAAGGCGATCGGCCAGTGGAAACAGTTGCAAGTAACAACGGAAGAGACATCTGCTTTTATAAGCAGGCTGAGGAATATTCCCTCCGATCTTAGCAGTATAAAAGAGCAGTCGGCAAAAACTGTCAATGAAGTTTTTCCTGATAATACCGCGAATCTGTCGCTAGCCGATGTGCAGAAGGAGGTGGCGGGCGTCCAGGCTTCATACGAAGAGGCAAAAAAGAATGCTACCATCCTTGAAAACGAGCCTAAACGTCGGGCTGAAAGACGTGTTAATATTCCGGTTGAGTTGGCTGCTGTCCGCGAGCAGTTGACTCAGATGAGGGAAAAACTACCTGCGGTTTCTACAGAGGTTAATGTTGCGGATACGATTTTTGCCGGCAGGATTTTGCAGATCACACAGGTTATGGCAATGGAGGCCAAGGTTGAAAACCTGGCTGAGGAATTGAAATTTTATGACGCAGCGGGAGATATACTTACAGCAAAGCGGGAGCTTGCTTCTCGAATTGTTCTTCAGGCTGAGAAGCGTCAAAAGTATTGGCAAGAGCAGCTTTTAGCTGCTCAAAGACGGGAAACGGAAAAGCTTAAAGAAAAGGCCACGGAAACGGTCCAGCAGACCAAGTATGCTCATCCTATGGTCCAGAAACTTGCTCAGGAGAACGCCGAACTTGCACACATTCAGGCCGAGCTGATCAGGCAGATGGAGCAGGCCAACCAGTATTCCAAAAACATCGGAGATAAGCTTGCCAGATTGAATGCCAAATTTAGCGATTTGAAAAAAGAGATCGAAACGGCAGGTGAAATTACCAGTGTAATGGGTGTTTTGCTTCTTTCCGAGCGTGATGACCTGCAGGATACAGGAGAGAATCGAGCGCAAATCAAGGCTCGCCTTGCAAAGATATCTTCAGCGAAGTTGAACTGGAGCAAATACGACAAGCAGTGGTCTGACATGGTGGACATAGAAGCTGTGGCGAAGATAAGGCTCCAGGAAGAGCAACTTACAGAGCGAGATGCCGGGTTCGACGAGATTTTTAAAGAGGCAGTTACACTGCTGGAGGACCGTCGTAAGGATATCAAGAAGATATCGGATTATTACGAAGATTTATCAACGGTTCTGGCCAAGCTGGATGTTCAAGAGCGAAAACTTGTTTCTACGGTGTCGGAATATAAAGCATTTATCGATGAAAATATATTATGGACTCGAAGCAGTGCTTCAATTCGTCCGGCTGATGTTAGTTCGGTAGGTTCTGCAATAGGCTGGTTTGTCAATCCAAAGCAATGGATAGAAGTGTGGCGTTATCTGTGGAGTGACTTTCGGAATAATATTTCGATATATGTTCTTGCAGGTATTTTCGTAGTTCTGTTGTGGCTGTATCGTTTGGGCATGACAAATCGCCTCGACGACATTGCGAAACATTTGGGTCATACATACTCTGACAAATACATGTACACTTTAAAGGCTTTGGTCTTTTCGATAATAATTATTGTTCCATTGCCGCTGTTTACAGGCTTTGTTTCATGGCGGCTTCTTCAGGCGCCGCCGACTTTGACTCATGTACAGATTATCGGCCGGGCGTTGAAAAACGTGACGGTTATGGCTCTAATGTTTATGGCATTCATACGATTTTGTCGGAAGAACGGCTTATCAGATCACTTTTATTTGCGACGAGAGAGTATGGATGTTCTTGCGCGTTACCTTCGGTTGACCTTTTTGATTCTTATTCCTGTTATATTTTTACGGAGTGTCTTTTGTGATTCGGTTGTTGAGGATGTTTACAGAATTTCTCTTGGCAGGTTCGGTTTTGTCGTGGAGATGATTGTCGTTTTGCTTTTCTTTCTGATATCTTTTCGTCCTTCCGGCGCCGTAGTAGGTCATCTTCTGGCTGAAAGAAAAGACAGTTGGCTAAGCAGGATGCGTCACATCTGGTATGGGGCATTAGTCGCTTTGCCTTTTGTTTTTGCAGTGCTCCACCTTTCAGGTTATGACTATGCGGCAGGAGAGTTGTATTATAAGTTTGTGGCCACAATCCTGTTGTGTTTTGCGATAATGTTTTGTAAAGGCATGCTGACGCGGTGGCTGACCTTGGTGCAGGCGCGATTGGTATTGAGGCAAAAAGAGGATAAAAAGAGCGAAGAAGCCGCCCGCGTCAATGTCGATTCAAAGAATGATAACCAGGAAAGCTTACAGATTCAGGCCGAGTTGGAGGAGGACAGTGAGCAACTGGTAGTCGATATTTCACAGCAGACTCTAAGCCTGATCAGATGGTTTTCAATACTGGCGGTTTTTCTGGGTATCTGGCTGATCTGGAAAAATGTACTACCGGCTCTCAGTGGTCTGGAGAATATCAAGGTGTGGGATACTATTGATGCACAGGGAGCGACTGTTATCATAAGTCTGGGCAATATTATAAAGGCGTTGCTGATATTTGTTATGATGGTTGTGGCGGCGCGTAATGCTCCGGGGCTTATGGAAATCCTGATACTGCAGCGACTTCCGCTCAATCAGGGTGCACGTTTTGCGGTTACATCTCTTTTGAGATATATACTTGTTATCGTTGGGGTTGTGATGACTTTAGGACAGATAGGGATCGGATGGACTAAAGTGCAGTGGCTTGTCGCGGCGATGACAGTGGGTCTGGGCTTTGGTTTACAGGAGATTTTCGCCAACTTCGTATCGGGTTTGATCATCCTGTTCGAACAGCCGATTCGGATCGGGGACGCCGTGACAGTGGGAGATGTTGACGGAGTAGTGACAAAGATAAAGATGCGGGCTACGACAATACGGAAATGGGACCAGAAGGAATTGGTCGTACCCAACAAGGAGTTCATTACCGGAAAGCTGCTTAACTGGTCACTTTCGGACAAAACCCTGCGGATGGAATTTCCAGTGGGGGTTGCATACGGCTCGGATATAAAGAAAACCGAAAAAACGTTGTATCGAATCGCCCATAATCAAAAAGGAGTAATTAATGATGATCCGGCTCCCGTGGTGCTTTTCAAGTCGTTCGGTGAGAGCAGCCTTGAGTTTGAGCTTCGTATTTATGTTCCCAGTATGGATAACTATCTGAAAATCTGGCATGAAATCAACTGCAACATCGACAGTGAATTTCGCAAGGAGGGCATCGAAATCGCATTTCCACAGAGGGATATTCATATACGTTCGGTGAAAGTGCCTTTTTCTGTTCAGATGGATTCGAGACGGGATTCAACGGAAGAATCTAAAGATTGAGATTTAAGTCGATTAGTCCATTTATCCTGTGCTTTCCCAGTGTTTCAATAACTTCTGTAATGGATTGCTCAATTTTCGAATTGTCGGCGTGAATTACTTCTTGTAAAGGATGCAGGCAGACTTGAAGGGCGGAGTCGTTATCGAAAATTCCGGGGTCCATCTTACCGTCGAGAGATTGTGCTCGGTCTGGCCGGGGCTGGTTTTTGTCCAGTCTGACCCTATTGGGCCGAGCCTATTTATCTTCGATGACCGCCTTTTTTCTTTCGCTGTCGATGAAATTGTCGATCGCCTTTTGCTCAAGCTCCTGTCTCAGCTCGCGGACTATTATTTCCTTAACATCGGCAAGCTCGCACGCGATAGACGATTTTTTGTCTGTAACTTTTGCAATATGGAACCCGAACTGGGTAGTGAAGACATCGCTGCTCTGGCCAGGCTCAAGGTTAAAAACCACATCTTCGAATTCCTGCACCATTGTCCCGCGGGCAAACGAACCCAAGCTTCCGCTGTTCTCCGGGCAATCGGAGTTTTCGCCGGCTGACTCTTCAAAGCTTTTGCCTGCCTTTATTCTCTCAAGTATGTCCTCCATCTCTACTCGCATCGCATCGAAATAGCTGTCGCCCTTTGGGTGTTTAACGATATTGCGGAGCAAGGCTTTGGGCTTGGGCCTTGATTGCCTGATCGTCGATCTTTTCATTGTTAACGTATAATGCCATTAGATCCTTTGTTACCAGCTTCCGCTGGACCACCTTGTGTTAAGCCGACGATATTATGCTAACTTATTGAGAAAGCGTAAGTCAAATACAAATTCCTATATGCTTAAATTCTGTGATTTTCCATATAACATAGTGCTTATTCAAGTTTTTGTCGATCGTCGAGTAGTCTTTTTTTTAGTTTGGGGTAACTGATATTTTGGACATTAACATCTTCGTCAATAGCTAAACATGCAGCAGTTGCGGATGACTGGCCTAAGACCATAAAAACCGGCTCCATACGAATGGAACCATAGGCAATGTGGGATGCCGACAGGCACACCGGCACCAGAAGGTTAGTGCATTCATGTTGTTTAGGTACGATAGCGCGATAATCAATAGGATAAGGCGGGAAACCTCCCACCTCAACATCGCCTTCATTGCGGACGTGGCCATTAGCATCGACATATCGCTGGACATGATGGGAATCCATCGTATAAGCTGCCAGGGCTACAGGCTTTTGGGCCTGGATTCGTCCCTGACAATTATGCTGGGTCATGACATAATCACTGACCATGCGTCGTGCTTCGCGTATATATAGCTGATGTGGCCAATTGTCATTGTCAGTAAATTCGTCTTTAGCCAAACCCCAGGTTTGAAAATACCGGCGGACTTCGTCAGGCACTCGTGAATGGTTGGCTAAGGTCCACATCAGGCCCTTTTGGTAATTTTCATGTTCAGTTTCGATGCGCTTGCGTGTCTGGTAATCGCCATCAGGGTAGTCGTAGTTCATGCCGATATTGTCGGTGGAGATGGCGAACTTGTTGTTGGAGTCGGTCTTGCGGTTTGGCATGTGCGATAGTAACCAGGGAATGCGATGGTCGCCTGCCTCGAAGTTACGCAGCAGCAACTCGTATCGTAGAGGATTATAATTTTCCGGTTTAGGCCACGGCCGTCGGTTAGCAGGAACATCGGTGGCACATAGGCGAAAGCAGTAAGCCTGAATACGATGGTCACCCTGGCCGTCGCTGCCGGGAGGATCGCCACTGATACCTGGCAGCAGCCCACTTGAAGGATCGCCTGGTGTCAAATAAGGGTCAACCGGCTTGATAAACTGATGGTATCGTGCGTTTTTGGTTTGCACACCGTTTAGGGTTTCATCGTATTTTGAGTTTGACTCACGGCCGATGGTATAAGAAACACCTGCAATGGCAAGCAGGTCGCCCTCGTAAGTGGCATCAATAAACATTTTGGCACGAAAGATCGAACCCGACTCCATAACAAGAGCGATTATACGTGAGTCTTTTTTTTGGACGCCTTTATTGAGATCGATGCGCTGGTGGTAAACAACAGGTATGTCCTCATCAGTGATAAATTTGTCGAACAGCTTCCGGGCAACATGGGGTTCAAACATCCAAAAGGTTTTATCTTTATTCCAATCGCGGTCAGAAGAGTACTGATCGCGGCTTTGCCATGTCCATGAACTGTCGGCTGAGTAGTACAGGTAAAGTCGATGATAAAATTCATGTGCGAGTCCGCCAATAGCATTTTTATTACCAATATCGGTAGCGCCAAGACCACCGGAAGAAAGTCCACCCAGATGATTTCCCGGTTCAATGAGAACGACGGATTTACCCATGCGCGAGGCCTGGACAGCGGCGATAACGCCCGCCGAAGTACCACCATATACCACCACGTCATAGGAATTGTGCGGCCGAGCCTGATTCATAGAGCAGCCGCTTACTATAACCAGAGTAATAGTGAGCAGCAAACTAATCAGGCGTCTGACAAACATACAATCCACCCCACAGGTCAACATTTGTTGACAATTAGTGCGTTTTATAAGTATCTCCACCTGAGACTTCTCATAAGACATTGGATATCTTTGCTCAGCTACGCCGCTGTGCTTCTTTTCTAATAGAATATCAAATCTGTCTCGAAAATCAACCTCTTTTTGTTGACTCTGTATGATGCCTTTGCAACTGTAAAAAGTGATAGGATGCCCCGTACAACTGGACTACAACTAAAACGTTCAATGTCGCATAAAATCGCAAAAATCACAAACCCAATAAGGTTTGTAATATCACAGACTTGGGAGTGGCGTGAACTTGGAGGGAGGGCAAGCTGGGGTGGAGGTCGGTTGGTCGTGGGCGAGCGAGTGGGGCGGGAAGGGCACAAGAGGGCGGGGGCAGATGAGTAGAAAAGAAGCGGGGCGGCCGATGTGGTCGCCCCGCTTGGTTTGGGAACATCTCTAATCAGGTCAATGGTCGCCTGATATTTTTAAACAACTCACCTTATTCAACGGTAATAATAAGGACACCGTCGATCCACAGGTTTTCGAAAGGACGGCTGGCCTTTTACAGCCAGCCGTCCGCAATATCAACACTTAATGTTTGTTACGGCTTAATCGCAATACTGATCATGCCTTTAACCGCT
>CAZICK010000025.1:0-44175 GCA_964537505.1 uncultured Pirellulales bacterium | reverse complement strand
CCCGCCTCCGGCGGGTCGCGAACCGGCCAGCGTTTGATAATGTGCAGTGACAAGAATAAAAGTAAGCTTGAGCCGGTGCAAAAATATTTTGCTGATAAGGGCATTCTCACCGAGATCGGCCAATTCGGCGGTAGTTTTGTGCTGGTCTCCTCCGAGCCCTTTGAAAACGAAAAGAGTGCTGAAGCGGTGGCCTTTAAGAGCCGGGTGGCTAACTTGGGAATCAAAGGTAATCTCGGTTTTGACACGGCTTTTAGAACGATGCTTTGGGTGGGGGCTAACAGAATCGAGTGATATATCGCATTGTGTGAAAAAGTTACGATATGCGCAATACGATATGTGATATATGCAATTGATGTTGCCGTCAAAAGGCGGTATTCACGCCCCAAAATACCCTTTAGGTATCAGGATCGGCGTATCGCAATAATTTTGACGCCGGCATCGCAGTTGGTGAACAAGGAGAAAATTAATGTCAATTGATCGCACACTCAAGAGCCGTACCGCCCTGGTTCGGCACCGCAATGTTCTTACCCGTGTCGAGCGTATTGAGCTATTAGCTGAGGATGGACTATGGGAAGAAGATAGAGATTCGGTTTTTGGTCTTCCCAAGGTGGCCCATCGCAAGAGTACCGCCGGCAAAAAGGTCAAGAAAGTGAAAACCGAAGCAGCCGTCGGCACTGCTGCTGCCCAAACCGAAGTGGAAACGACCGCGAAAGCTGCTGCCAAATAGGCAGATCAGCGGAGGTATCCGTAGCGTTCGGGCGTTTGCCGGTTTTGGGAAAGTCGATGGCCGTGCTGAAAAAAGATTTGCCGCTGTTCATCAATGGACAGCGGCAAATTGCTATCGACAGGGCGTATGTGCGATTTCATACCAATTGAGGATAAGATGATGGATTATATCGCAGAAAGAGTCAAATGTATCGACGCTTCGGGGATCCGCCGGGTCTGGCAATTGGCCCAACAGATGACCGATCCGGTCAATTTCAGTATCGGTGAGCCTGATTTTCCCGCTCCAGAGGCGGTAAAGGACGCCGCCATCAGGGCCATCCGCGAAGACCACAATGGATACACCCTGACCACCGGTATCGAACCACTGTGCAAAGCCGTCGCCGCAAAAATAACCGAACAATTCAACTGGGCCAGTCCCCTGGTGCTGATAACCAGTGGAGTAAGCGGTGCTCTGCAGCTTGCTTTTATGTCCACGATCAACCCCGGCGATGAGGTGCTCATCCTCGATCCACATTTTGTCATCTACAGCCACATAGTGAATATGTTGGGCGGCAAAAATGTTTTTGTAGATACGTATCCGGATTTTCGTCCTGACGCTAAAAAAATTGCAGAAAAAATTACAGATAAAACCAAAATGCTGGTCATCAATTCGCCGGCCAATCCCAGTGGAAAAGTATATACGCCCCAGGAATTGCGGGACGTAGCCCAAATTGCCGCCAAACACAAATTGCTGGTGCTTTCTGACGAGATATATCGCGATTTCAGCTATGACGGCCCAGCGGCGAGTATAGGGCAATACTACGAAAACACACTCATTATGCGGGGTTTTTCCAAAGCGTACGGCATACCCGGCTGGCGGATGGGCTATATGGCACTGCCGGAACATCAGGAGCAACTTTTTAATAGAATGGTCGCCCTGCAGCAGTACACCTTTGTCTGCGCACCGCATCCATTCCAGATTGCCGCTGTGACGGCGCTGAAGTGTGATATTTCCCAGCAAATAGATGGCTATCGGCGAAAACGCGATATGATCTACGGTGGACTAAAAAACACGTTCGATTTAGTCCGCCCGGAAGGGGCTTTCTATGCGTTCGTACCTGCCCCCGGTGGCATAGCAGGCGAATTTGTCACCGCGGCAATCAAGAATAATGTACTGATTATTCCCGGCTCGGTATTTTCCAGGCAGGACAGTCATTTTCGGATCAGCTATACCACCGATGATGATTCGATCAAAAAAGGCATAGATCGTCTCTGCCGCCTGGCGGAAAAAGGATGGTAGAAACTGAAGCTGAATTTTCGCCGGCCAAAAAACACTGGAAAATTTTTTGCATAGCAATACAATACCTGGTTCGCAGGATATTCTGGATTGTGTTCAAGGCTGCGTAAGCCTTTTGCGTATATCGTATGACGCAATGCGGTTAGTGGTTACCCTTTTAACACCAAGGAGTTAAGTGCGGTTTATACTACTGGACAAAGTAACGGAGTTGCTGCCGGGCCGAAAAATTTCAGCCATTAAAAACCTTTCGCTGGCGGAAGAGTATTTGGCTGACCACTTCCCTGGGTTTCCCGTTATGCCCGGTGTGCTGATGATCGAGGCATTGGTACAGACCGCAGCTATGCTCGTGCGGGTCACCAATAATTTCAGTCACAGTATGGTCATTTTGGCCCAGGCAGACAACGTGAAATACAAGAGCTTTGTCAAACCTGGCAACGCCTTAAAGATATCACTTGAGGCCAAAAATATCACCTCGATGGACAGTTCCTTTACCGGCACTGCCTGCGTCGATGGCCAACAGGTGGTTTCGGCCCGCTTAAAATTGCGTCATTTCAATCTGGCCGACGACGACCAGTCTTTGGCCGCAACCGACCGGAAAATTATAGAAGAAATGAAACATCGCGCCCAATTGTTGGGCGCCTGCTAAAAAAACTGTCTGGAGGTTATACGGTTATGACGATCAGTCGCGATGAAATCTTCGCCAAAGTACGTGAAAATCTGGTGAATGCCCTTGGGGTAGATAGTGATGAAGTGACCGGGCAATCCACTCTTATGGGAGACCTGGACGCGGAAAGCATAGATTTTCTTGATATAGTCTTCCGTTTGGAGAAAGAATTCGACATCAAGATACCACGTGAGGAGTTGTTTCCCGCAGAGGATATGCTTAACAACTCCAAGTATGTTGAGAATGGCAAACTGACCCCAACTGGTCTGGAACAGTGCAAGTCAAGCATGCCACACATTGACTTCAGCGAATTTGAAAAGGATCCCGATGTCAATAAAATGGGCGATCTGTTTACCGTGGATGTCATCGTAAAGTATGTGGAAGGTAAGATCAATGCGTAGCGGGTGTTGCGTATTGTCTTGATGTGTCATGCGTTGGATATGGATCGATAAATTTGTGGAGTTCGAACCCGGCAGACGGGCGGTGGCGATTAAGAACGTTACCATGGCAGAGGAACATCTGCATGATCATTTTCCAGGTTTTCCGACCATGCCGGCATCGCTGATGATAGAGGCCATGGCTCAGACCAGCGGTATCCTGGTCGGCCATGCTCGGGATTTCAAAGAGAAGGTAATCCTGGCCAAAGTGGTCAAGGCTGTTTTTAGTCGAATCGTTCGGCCCGGCGATCAGCTTCGTATTGAAGCCGTCATTGACAATATCGCCGACGAAGCGGCCAACATCACCGGCACAATCCACTGTGAAGATCAGCTTGTCGCCGAGATCGCCCTGATATTCAGCCACATTGACCAGAATCTGGCTGGAATGGAGTTTCCCGAGGAAAATTTCGTATTTAATGCCCAATTTATGGAACTGTTGAGCTGTTACATTCCCTCTAAGACAGTCCAGTCATAACGACCCCGCAGGAGAACCAGATCAATGACAGATCGTCGCGTTGTCATCACCGGAGCAGGCGTTCTCAGCGCCGTGGGTATTGGCAGAGAACAACACTTTCAATCTATGCTCGACGGTACTATTGGCATTGATCGTATCAGGGCCTTCGATCCGTTCGGGTTTCCCAGCCAGATAGCCGGTGAAGTGTCTGAGTTGACGATGAAAGATATCGTACCCCGGGCATATCGCAAGGCAACCAAACTTATGTCACGCGATATTCAATTGGCCGTAGCCGCTGCCGATTGTGCCCTGCGAGACGCCGGGCTTAATACAAAAGGTACCAATCCTGATGGGCCGATAGATATCGATCCGACGCGGACCGGTGTTAATATCGGGGCGGGACTTATTTGCTGCGACTTAATCGAATTGTCCTCGGCAGCCGCCCACGCTATCGAAGACGGCAAATTCAGTTTGCGCAAATGGGGCGCTGAAGGGATGAACGAGCTTACGCCGTTGTGGCTGCTGAAATATTTACCCAATATGTTAAGTTGTCACATTACGATAATCCACGACCTGCAGGGGCCGAGCAATTCCATCACCATCGCAGAAGTTTCCGGACTGATGGCGATAGGAGAAGCTTATCGTTATATCGTCAGAGGCAAAGCAGATGTTATGATCGCCGGTGGCGCCGAAAGCAAAGTCAATCCAATGGCACTTCTGCGTCAGTGCCTTATTAAACGGGTCGGCACAAGCTACAACGACAAACCCAAAGAAGCATCTCGGCCTTTCGACCGTGATGCCGACGGTACCGTTATCGGCGAAGGCGGAGCTATTGTGGTTTTGGAAGAGCTGGAATGTGCCCGGCGTCGCGGAGCAACCATTTACGCGGAACTGACCGGTTTCGGCGCTTCTTATAATTTCAGCGATGATTTTGTCGAGCCGGAACCACAGGGCACCGGTATCGCCATCGCACTGCAAAAGGCTATGCAGCAGGCCCACCTGGCGCCAGGACAGATTCAGCTTCTGGTACCTCACGGTGTGGCGGTGCCAAGCCACGACCGGGCTGAAGTTAATGCCGCAAAAACGGCCTTTGGCAGTTGCCTCAAAGATGTGCATATTTTGGCTACGAAGAGCCGTATCGGCAACTGCGGCGCCGCCTGCGGCGCCATCGATATGGTAACCGCCGTTCTGGCGATGAGCAAAGGCAGAATACCGGCGAATATGAATTGCCCGAATCCAGTTGAAAACGAGCTAAAAATCACCAACACGAACAGCATCGATGCTGATATCGACCATGCGATGGTCAGTTGTTACACCTACGGCGGACAAACCGCAGCCTTGGCCATCAGCAAAATGAAATAGGTATATACTCATAACGATTAAGGACCAGACATGACCAAACGTGTTGTTATAACCGGGATGGGGATGGTTACGCCGTTGGGAAACGAGGTTGAGCAGGTTTGGCAGCGGCTGCTCAACGGTGAAAGTGGCGTAGGACCGACAAGTCTTTTTGATGCCGGGGCTTTCCCAACCCGGTTTTCCGGCCAGGTTGGCGACTATGACTATCTTGCCGATCTGCCCGAGAACGTTCGCGACAAATTTGCTCCCGCGGGCAGAAACTGCCGATTTATGATCACTGCCGCCCTCCAGGCCTGGCGACAAGCAAAACTTCCCATCCCCATTGCCGCCGATTCCATCGGCGGGGTTCCACCTGCCGATCGGATAGGCGCTTACCTCGGCGCCGGCGAAGGACAGGTCGATTTTGACAACTTTATGCTTGCGAATATCGATGCGTGGCAGGCCGATAAGAAAGAAATGGACTGGCGTCGCTGGGCAAAAACCGCTTTCAGACAAATGACTGCCAGATGTGAACTCGAACAGGAACCAAACATGCCCGGCGCTTATTTGTCACGGCTGTTCAAATTGCGTGGCCCCTGCATGAGTTGTCTGACCGCCTGTGCCGCCAGCACGCAGGCTATCGGCGAAGCCACGGAACTTATCCGGCACGGTGATGTTGATATTGTTATTACCGGCGGATCGCATTCGATGATTCACCCGTTGGGAGTTACTGGTTTTAATCGGCTTACGGCCCTTTCCGTCCGCAACGACAGTCCCACCACCGCTTCCCGCCCCTTTGATAAGGACCGCGACGGATTCGTACTGTCTGAAGGCGCCGGCGCGATTATCATTGAGGAGCTTGAGTGTGCTCGAAATCGCGGCGCTAATATTTTGGCGGAGGTTATCGGATACGGAAGCACCGCCGATGCCTTTCGTGTTACCGATCAACACGAGGACGGACGCGGCGGCACCGCGGCGGTGCGGATGGCCATGAAAGATGCCGGGTTGAGTATCGATGATATCGACTACATCAGTGCCCACGGTACCGGCACAATCGAGAACGACTCCATCGAAAGTAAAATCATCAAAAATGTCTTCGGTTCACGAGCATACAAAATACCTGTCAGCAGTGTTAAGAGTATGCTGGGCCATCTTATTGCCGCCGCTGGAGCGGTAGAGTTAATAACCTGCGTCCTGGCGCTGCGCGATCAGATCGTACCACCTACCACCAACCTGAGTAATCCCGATTGCGATTGCGATCTCGACTATGTCCCCAACCATGCTCGCAAAGCCAAAATGAATGTTATCATGTCGAATTCCTTCGGCTTCGGCGGCCAAAACAACACCGTCATTATTCGCAAACCACCGGTGGATTTCTAAGCTCACAAGCCAAGCATTTTTTTCTATTGGAGTTTTTGTTGGGCCGCAGCGGAGCGGATGTTTCTGATGATAAAAAAAGCCCGTGACAAAATGTGAACGAAAGACTCTTATACATTTTCCTCCGCTGGGTAAGAGTTCTTCCTGTTTGCCACGGGCATTGAACCCGGCAGGCCGGATTCCCTGAAATCTCTAATATTTGTCAGCAGCAGGGGGGTTCCAAAAACTATTCGGACCTTCTCAGCACATTGCCGCATAACTGGCCAATGACAGTATTAGAATACGATTTTTGCGTCCCATAAACGCCCAAAACAGATCGTACATCTCTTTTACTTTAGCCATGGTTCCTTTCCTTTGCCTACTAACCTGTCAAAAAATGCAAAGTATGTGCCCGGACCGATTGAGAAGCGTTAAGAATCTTGCCAGACGTAACGGCTTGTAGAAAAAGGTGTTATGGCTCGTTTGAGAAATGTTAAATTGTACGCATAATTCTGTTTGTAGGGGTTTGTTGTTTTATAGCAACACAGAGGGAGGGGAATATCGTTGGTTGAGGCAATAACATGTTTTTTGACAATATCTTACGACAGCGTTTGTTTTATCAACCAAATGACCTCGATTCGGACCAGCAGATCGTCAGTTTGAGCGGCTGTATCGTGCCCCTCCCGTATAAAATAGGGCAATTTCGTCTGCAAAGAGTATAAATATCGTTGCCGGCAATACCGATAAAGAAGATGCAGGGAGGATTGTTTGTTTTTGGTGAATTCACGGCAGGAGCCGGCAAAATTGGTTTTGCCGTTTATGAAGTTGCCTGTTTCGTTGAAAGGCGCAATTTATGGCCTGGCATATCGACATCAATCATAACAAAACCGAGGTGACACTTGACATCAGGCAGCTTAATAGTGATGACAAAATCAATTGTGAAGCAATTGTTGCCGCTCTGGAAGAAAAGAAAATCCCTGTAGATGCCAAGGTCCAGAAGAGAATTAACAATGCTCTGGAAAACCTTAAAACTTCCGGCCGCTCTTCTGAGATGCCCGTGTTAGTGCGAGGTATCGCCCCCGTTGCGGGTCTGGACGGTTATTTCGAATGGTCCGAGAAGTTTGACCCCGAAAAACTCAAAGCCGCCGAAGAGGAGCGACAAAACGAGGATCGATCCAGTTTCTACGAACAGTCCAATTTAATTATTGCCTACAAGGGCGATCTCCTTGGCATTCTGCATCCGCTCACCAACGGCGAAGCTGGAAAGGATGTTTTCGGTTACCCAATTACCCCTCAGCCCGGCGCCGACTTTAAACTCGATCCGGGCCTAAATGTCGGACTGTTGCCCGATGGCGTAAGTTTTGTCGCCCAGTGCGATGGCGAGCCGAAAATGGAAGGTACGGTTCTTTCTGTCGATCCGACTCTCCGTGTCAAATCGGACGTTGACTTCGCCACAGGTAACATCGAGTATAACGGTGATGTTAACATAAAAGGCGACGTCAAGGATCTTTTTAGAATACGTGCCGGCGGCAACATTTCGGTGGAAGGGACTGTTGAGGCGGCTGAGGTTGAGTGCGGCGGCTGCCTGGAGGTTAAGCGCGGCATCTCCGGCAAGGAAAAAGGTATCATCAGAGTCGAGAAAAACCTCTCCACCAAATACCTTTCCAATGTTACCGTCTGGGTAAAAGGTGACATCCTGGTAGATTCGGAGATAGTCAATGCCAACCTGAACTGTCAAGGTAAGGTTGTCCTTCAAAAAGGAGCTGTCCATGGCGGCAGGGTAACCGCAGCCGGAACCGTTGAAGCTCCTATTATCGGCAGTCCCGCCGGTGTGCGTACCGTTATTCGCGCTGCGATCGACCCTTTCCTCGACCACCGGATGAGCCTGCTTAAGGAAGAAAAAAAACAATGCAGTGAAAGAATCGCTGTCTTGATGCCACAGGCCAAATCTATCTTAGCTGTTTGTCAGGGCAAACCCAACAAACAGCTTAAGAAAATGGCCGATGAAATTCGCCAGTGTAAACAGCGTATTGAAACCGTAGAAGAAACGCTAAAAGGTATGGCACGAGAGATCGCCAAAACCTGCACCGGCACTATTATTGCCCGTAAAGTAATCTACCCCGGCGCTATGCTTTATATAGGCGATCTCATACAAGTGGTTGAACACGAAGTGACCGGTCCGGTAGAGCTTACCATACAAAGGAATGGTGATTTCAAAGAGCTTTCTTTCCGTGTTCCCGCCGAGGCCGCAGCCCAGTAGCAGTATCTTCACGCACCCTTTAGTGCTACATTGCCATTTAGGCCTTTTGTCGTCTCAGCGACCTCATTGTCAGCATCAAAAACGCGGTTTTTATATCCACACTGAATGGAAATGCCAGATAGTAAAAATTATATTTACATAAACCACAAAACGTTACGATTGGCCCTGCCAAGTATAATGAACCCCTTGGGTGTATTTTAGAGAGCCAAGGCTGCTACGCCAGTGTTTCTGATTTAGCTTGTTTGCCATTTTGAGCGCTATGTCTTCGGACTTTTGGCTCCATGAATCTGCAGAGCCACTTCGGCAATGCGGCGGCCCAAGTTTCGGGCGGTGCTCAATCCAAATTCATCGGTCGAAATGTCGTCATCGGCCCGATTCCAAAGGGTAGCCCCGGTATGGGCCGTGGGTTTGCCATCACCTACTACGATCATCTCCTGGCAGAGCAGGGCGGCTTGGACAGATTGGATCGTCAATTCCTGCCCTCCGTTCCGGGCTCCTCCCACAGCTATCACTCCGGCAACCTTGCCGGACAGGGCAAATTGGTTTTTCCGGAACGCCATGCAATGGTCGAAAAACGCCTTGCACAAGGAGGACATGTTACTGAAATAAACCGGCGTACCAAGGATGATGCCGACAACTTTGGTGCTTGAAAGCACCGGAACCAGATTTTTGAAATCGCCTTGACTGGCAGCGGGATTGTCCGGGTTGAACACGCCGATATTCATACCCGCCAACTCAATCAACCGGGTTTCAATCTGTGGGCTGATTTCCGCGGCCCCGTCCAATGCCATCTTCAAGGCCGCGGCTGTGGTCTTGCCGGCACGAGGGCTGCAGTTGATTCCAAAAATCTGTAAGAGCTTTTCCGACGTTTGAGCAGAAGCTGTTGAGGGCAAACTTCCCACGGCGGTACCAGCGGCAATAGCTGCTCCGGCTGCTCCCATGAATTTTCTTCGTGTAAATTGCTGATCCATGAGTTATCTCCTTTCGCGTTAAGACATAATACGTTTTTGTCTATAATTCCTCGAACACAGAATTCATAAACGGCATAACCAAACACTTCAGGGAGCGGTATATATAAGATAAATCCCTCCCAAAAGCACTAGTACGCCACATATCTTTTTCAGTATAACCGCACCTTTGGACTTTTCATTCCAGTTCATGTACCGCTGTACGATTTCAGTACATGTGCCAGCAAAAACGATGACGGAGCAGTGTCCTGTGCCGTAAATAAGTAAGAGAAGGACTCCGTAAGATAATTGTGTAGAAGCCACCTTGAACGTCACTGCCAGCATCGGGGCCATATAGGCAAAGGTGCATGGTCCCAGAGCGATGCCAAATACCAAACCCAGGATGAAAGCGGCGAGCATGCCTTTGCGTTTCATTCCCACCTGGCCTGGCCCGGAGAAGGGCATGGGGATCACGTCCAGCAGGTGCAGGCCTACCACGAAAAATATCAACGCTACAAAATAATTGCCGTATTTGCCCACATCACCCATCATGCGTCCCGCCGCGGCGGTGATCGCACCAATAACAGCAATAGTAATGAGGATGCCCACAGCAAAGAGGGTGCTGATGATAAGCGCCCGTCGTGCGGACATTCGGCCCTGCTGGTCAATGAAACCAACAATCAAGGGGATGCTAGCCAAATGGCAGGGGCTTAACAAAATACTAAGGATTCCCCAGACGAATGCCGCCCCCATAGCGATCATGGGTGTGCTTTCCACCGCTTTTGTCAGTGTGTTGAACAGTTCTTCCATAGTCTATTGTATTCCGATCCGCAAAAGTTGCTTTTCGATATCCTCCACCGAAAAGAATCCAACGTGGCGATATACTTCCTGACCGGTTTTATCGAAAAACACCTGCGTTGGTATGGACCGCACCTGATAGCGGGCGGCCAGAATTTGCTCCTGTTTGGCTTCCAGATAAATCGTATTCATCGCCTTGGCGTCATACTTGTTCCCCAAGGCGGCAAGGACCGGCTTCATTTTGTCCGGTCCACAGCAACTGGCCGCACTGAACACCGCTAATGTAACCTTCCCGTTGCCTCAAGCCTCGTCCAGCGGATTATCCTTCGCCAGACGCGCCTGGTCCTTGACCCAATCCACAGACACATTGATTTGTACCTTTTTCCCCAGCGTTCGAAGGTGTTCGGTAATGAATTGCTGCTTCCTTTCCTGTAAGACAAAGAGGCCGATCTGATCTTTGACTTTCTCCAAAGGCGTACCGCAAAAGATACTTTCATTTTCCCGGTAGAATTGCTCGATATCAGTGTCCGTAACCGTGACCTTTTTCGTCAATTGGTCAATATAAGTCTGGATGATTTGCTGCTCCGTCTCCTGGCCTAACTCGACGTCTTTTGATGCAAGTACGGCCTTGGCCTCTCTTAAGATCAGTTTGGGGATGATCTCCTGTTCCATTACAAAGAAGGCATTCTTAGCCAGTTCTTTTTGAAGAGGCTTGGGAGACCGCGAGATTGCCTCCTGAAGGTTTTCCAAGCTGAATTTCAGATCGTCAGACTGGAGCAGGACTCCCTTCGGTAACTCTGACAATTGCGCATACGTCAACGCCCCTGACGCCAGATCGGGATAAACGCCACAAATTACATTACTCTGTTCTTTTGGGATTTCTTGTTTAACCGCCTCCCCTGCCCATATTGGTAAGGCAAGATAGCAGCACAATAAGACAATTGTGAGCTTCATGACATGTTGCATGGTGTTTCCCCTAACATAAGGTTTTTTATATAGGTCACTACTTCGGTGAGCATTCACCGATTTTACAAGCTTTGCTGATTTGCTGTGGGCTGAGCTTCATCTTGTCCGCCAACGCCTGATGAATACTGATGAGTTTGCCTGTTTCGTGTGGATTCTCTTTCAGCCACTCCTTCAAGTTCTCCACGCCGGTAAAGAATCCCTGATGGAAACAGCCGGCCGATCCCCACGAGTCGTCCGGCTTTTTACGCATCCCGAACCAAGCCACTGCCGTAGCCGGTTCAAGCGAGGCTACACTGCCGTTGAGGGTCTTGACCGTGACTGGTTCACCGGTCAGACGGTCACGTTCATGTACCTCGATATCCTTGCCTGTCCGAGCCGCCACACCCATGGCGCAGTGCGAACAGCAGCCCCAGGTGTGCAGGCCGCCATCGACGATGACCTCTGCCGCATCCTGTGGGTAGCAGGCCCGGTCACAAAAACCGCAACGATGAGACAATTCCTTTTGCTGAAGCGCTTCCAGAGTGAGAATATTGCCTCCACTGGCAGCCTGCTCCTTAACCGCACCAGCTTGATCAACAAAGGTTTTCGTCCAGGGCTTGCCAGTGGTCTCGTCCTGACCGTAGAGGAATACGGCCTCAGCGGCCGAAACCAGATTTGCCGTGGTCCAGTCCGTCACTGAAACCTTGTTCTCAAAGCCCGTCTTGTCCTCCGTCAGGCAGGAATACATGATGAAATAACAATGTGGGCTGCATAGACGCACATCGCCCTTGTCAGTTTTTACTACCACGAGCGTCTTGGTATTGTTATCCCCATCGCACATATAACATACCTGCTCACGGGGTCGATCGTCCACCCGGGCCGGTTCCCAACGTTCGATCTGAGTAAGGTTGACTGAGCTATCGGCACTTTCTGTAAGATCGTAACCTAATTCCTTCCACTTGTCTAAAATGTCTTCCTTGGAAAAGAACCCTTCATAACGAAACAGCTCTTTGCCGGCAGGATCATAGAAAATTTGCGTAGGAATAATTTTGACATTGTATTTCTTCGCCTCGTCAGGATTTTCCCACACGTCGATGAAATCCACCTTCATACGGCCAACGTATTGTTCTTTGAGTTCTTCGAGGATCGGGGCCATCATTTTACAAGGAATACACTTGTCGGCCCCAAGGTCCACCAGACGCGGTAGGGACTTGTTCGTCTGTTGAGACGAGTCTGGTTTCACGCTATCTGAATCTGAAGGAATTGTCGTGTCAGTGCCTGTCCACGTATTGTTCGAAATTGTCTGACTTTCCGACGCGGTCTTGTTCTGCCTGGCGATAATCACAATTGCCACGACTACTACCAATATAACAACAATGCCTGTCTTTCCGATTTTGTTCATCAATGATATACCATCCTTTCCAGCGGCTCATTTACGCCAACGACCTAATTGCCACAAGCAGATTACCAAAGCCATGACTATCCGCGAAGGTATGCCTGACGCGTGTTCACAACAGGGAGTTTGTCAGAAAAAATCTAAGCGCCCACATCTTCCCGCATCAATTCAACACATTTCGCTGCTACACGAGCGATATTCTCCTCGGAGACAGATGTTTTACCTTTTTCCATACCCATATCGGTTATACACAGATGTTCGAACTGCCCAAACCCGGCCTGTTCCAGGGAATGCCTGACGCAGTCTAATGGACAGCCGTCCAAAGCCAGAATCTTTTGGGCCGCTTGGGTCGTTGCCATTATCCCACTGACTCGGCCGCCGATCCCAGCCAGGCAAAACATCTTACCTTTGCCTTCGCGCGTCATCTTCCGCGCCGCCCGGTCGGCGATCTCCCCCACATCCGCCGCACCGGAACAGGCAAAAATTAACTTCACAGCCGCCCCACATCCACATCCACATCCATTTTTCGCATCCATTGTCATCTCCTGTCTTAAAGACTTTTTTAATTTCGTGATTTCACCATTCCTATTCTGTTAGGCCAGCATTGTTTTGATTGCATCCGGCGAAGGCACCTTGCCCACGACTTTAACGTCACCGTCCACCGCCAGGGCAGGTGTCATCATGACGCCGAATTTCATGATTTCGTTGATGTCGGTGATTTTTTCCAGCTCGTACTCCAGGCCCATGGATTGGGCGGCGGCCTCGGTGTTTTCGGCCAGCTTCTTGCATTTAGGGCAACCCGTCCCAAGTATCTGAATTTTTTTCATAGTTTACCTTACATCTATTAGCTTAAAAAACATTCCCATAAATTACTCCGCTGATTGCTGCCATCACAATCACCAGACAGACAAATACAATCGTTTTTTGCGTTCCCATCACGGAACGAAGCACCAGCATACTGGGAAGACTTAAAGCGGGACCGGCGAGCAGCAGTGCCAATGCCGGACCTTTGCCCATCCCTGCTCCAATCAATCCCTGTAAAATAGGAACTTCTGTTAATGTTGCAAAATACATAAACGCTCCCGCAACAGAGGCAAACAGGTTCGCCCATAAGGAATTGCCGCCAACTGCTTTAGCTATCCATACAGACGGAATAAGTCCTTCATGCCCCGGTCTTCCAAGTAAAGCGCCGGCCACAATTACACCAAAAAACAGCAGGGGCAGAATTTGTTTGGCAAAGGTCCACGTTGAACTGAACCATTCTTCGGGTTCACCTTTTGTAGTACCGGTCGCCCACGAAAGACCAATAACCACCGCCGTGAAAGGAATCATCACCATCATGCCATCCGTCGGAAGAATAAATGCCAGTGCTGCTGTGGGAATTGCTGTTGCAATGATCTTCCACCAGGGAATCGAAAACCAAAGAACGAGAATTACACCTAAAGCCGCTCCCCAAAAACCGGCAATAATCCACTTGTGGCTCCAGATTGTGGTCCAGGTACCGGCAACAGGTGTTTTCTCAATTACAGATTCAACAGGAAGCTCTATTTCATGTCCATTTTGCACACCATCTAAAAGTTTTACTACATAAGAGCCTGTTTGGGGGCTACCGTGTTCCGGGGCTTTTATAACAGCACCTCTGATTGTGGCTCCATCCGTTGTCTTGAAATTGAAATCATTGGGAGAACCCCAGTTTGCAAAGACTAAAACGCCGACCATAACCGCAAAAAAAACGGCATTTTGCCACAGTGGTCTGGCTACTTCAGGCCCCGGCATTGCCATTTGACCATTGGCTTTTTCCAGTTCTTCACTTCGGTAAATAAAATGCATGATCAGCCCGATGACCACGCTGAATCCGACGGCTCCCACGGCCCGGGCGATACCCAATTCCAGTCCGAGAATTCGAGCCGTTAAAATAATCGCAAGCACGTTAATCGCGGGACCCGAATATAAAAAAGCAATAGCCGGCCCCAGTCCAGCCCCCATTTTATAAATCCCGGCAAAAAGAGGCAGGATGGTGCACGAACACACCGCCAATGTCGATCCTGAAATGGAAGCGACTGCATAGGCTAAGACTTTATTAGCTTTGGCTCCAAGATATTTCATGACCGAAGCCTGGCTAACGAATACCGCAATAGCACCGGCAATAAAAAACGCCGGAACCAGACACAACAATACATGTTCCCTCGCATACCATTTGACCAGATGCAGTGATTCCATAAAGGCATTATCAAACCGCCCAAAAATCCGCGTCGGCAGAAAAAAACAGCACAAAAACACCACTACGATAATTGCCAGTGGCTTGGATTCTTTCTTCCAGTCCATACGTTTGTGGTCCTTACTTATTTTCTATTTGACCAGTTCCAACTGTTCCTGGGCCGTTTGGCGAATGACCGACTCCACGCAACCGAAAAACTTCATAATACAGGGCATCTTCAGTTGGTAGTAAACCTGGGTGCCGCGTTTTTCCATCTGTATAATGCCGACGTTCCTGAGAACCGAAAGATGCTTCGAGACTGTTGACATATCCGCCCCGATCATCTTGGTAAGTTCACATACACATTTTTCTTTGTTTGACAGTTGATCGACAATAAAAAGTCGAGTCGGATGCCCCATAGCCTTAATGATCTTGGCCCTGCTTTCATATTTCGCCTGTACCTTGGAATCCATCTTATCCTCACTTCTGGTTGTACCTGTTATTACAAATATATATACTTGGCTATTTGGTAATATAGCCAAATAGTCAGCGGATGTCAAACATTTTTCAATTTTTCTCGAGTTTTTTTGCGGAACCGGTTTTGTTAAGGTCCGTTAGTGCTTGTCACAACCGGCTTTACATACGATCTTAAAGGCGTAAGCGTGCTCGCAGGGCTTGTTTTTCGGAGTCTTTATCTTCAGCCCTTTATTGCTCAACAATCATTCCATTCCAGCGAACGACCAACGGGAGCGGCCCTTTGCCAACCTTATGCAACAGAAAAAGTGCGACACGTAGAGCCGCGTAAGCGAAATCGCACATCTGGTCTTTAATGTTCAATATCGCAACTGGATTGCCCTCGCTTTTCCAGATACTGTTGATGATATTCCTCCGCCCGATAGAATTCCGATGCCGGTCTTATTTCGGTTACGATCCGATCTTTGTACTTACCGGAGTTTTGCAGTTGTTCTTTCGCCGTTTTCGCCGCTGATTCCTGCTGCGCATTGTGGAAAAATATCACAGAGCGGTATTGCGTCCCTTCGTCAGGCCCCTGTTTGTTCATAGTTGTTGGGTCGTGGTTCTCCCAGAACACCGCCAGCAGTTCATCATAGGAAACCTCCGACGGATCATATTCCACCTCGACCACTTCCGCATGACCGGTCCTGTCCGTACATACATCTTCGTACGTGGGATCCTCCAGTGACCCGCCCATGTATCCCACGCAGGTGGACGTGACGCCTTTGACCTTGCGAAATGTCGCCTCTACTCCCCAGAAACACCCTGCTCCAAAAACCGCCTTTTCCATCTTGCCATATTCTCCACGCTAGCGAACATCTTGTCCTTACCGTCAAGATAGCGACTTATCCTGGCCAAGTCAACGAGTTATCGAAACAAGAAACATTCCTGCAAATATAAGCATTTACTGACCGGCGATATGTTTTTTTGCTTGCCTGTTGAATTGAACGGTTCTATCCTATCAGCTTATAGTATAATTGATAATTCACCTTAATCAGGGAAGCACAGTGCGACGGTTATTGTTATATCTAATTGCCATAGCAGAGATTACGTTGATTTTTACGGGGCCTGGCTGCCGGTCGGTTACCCCGGTAATAGAGTTGCAGCCGGTAGAGGCGGGGAACTTCAAAGCTTTTGGCAAATACGCGGATTATCGAATTGGCGCTGGAGATTTTACCACCGCGCGCCAGCAGAACAGTCATTATGGTGAGTTTGTCAGAGAGTATTTGGCCCAAAAATTGACGGAAATACAAAACCTCTCTCACAAGGACCCTCTCGCCGCCGACGCGACTGTCAGCCGGGAACCCGCAGTGATCGACGGCCATATCGGTTTTATCCGCAATGCCGATCCGGTTGAAGCAATCAAAGAAATCATTGATATAAACATAACCTTCAGAATCACACGCCAAGGCGAAGGTATTACCCTGGCGTCCACGCAAATAAACAAAAAATCACCTCGCGAAGAAAAATCCATTCAGGCCAAACTACGCGAGTCGGTGGATTCGTTTTTGGCCGAAATTTACCCGGACCAAACTGTTATCCCAATAAAAATGGTGAAGGGCCGGGGCAAATACAACCGCCGGGGCATGGAATTGGCGGCCGGGCATGATTACGCCGGGGCCCTGATTTGTTTCCGCAAGGCTATCGACGCTCGGCCGGACGATCACACGAACCTGTATAACGCCGGGCTGATGTGTGAGGTGCTCAGCGATTACAATTGCGCCCGGCAATACTATCAGCGTGCACGGGAACTATCGCAGCGCGATGAATACAAAGCCGCCTATAACCGAACAATGCACAAAATAGATTTTTAATAACAGGTAATAAATGAAAGTATATGACTGTCTGGATGATTTCCCCGCTCCACAGGGCGGCTCTGTCCTGACGATAGGCAATTTTGACGGCGTTCATCTGGGGCATCAGGCCATTATCGCGCGGGCCAAACAATTGGCTTGCGAGCATTCTTTGCCTTTAACAGGCATAACTTTCGAACCGGCCCCGGCTATGTTGTTACGTCCCGACCAGGCCCCTCGAATCCTGACCAGCCTGCAGGTCAAAGTCGAATTGCTCGAAGAGCAGGGACTGGACCAATTGGTCATTATCAAACCATCGGCTGATTTCTTATCGCTCGATCCGGCCCAGTTTGTTGAGCGGATACTGGTCAACCGGATGGCGGCACATCACGTTGTGGAAGGACAAACCTTTAGTTTCGGCAATCGGCGGATGGGTACCATGGTCAGTTTGGACAAATTAGCTCAGCGGTTCGGGTTTCAGGCCCATCTGGTTGAGGCTTATACCATCGCTTTTGGCGAGGCCGCCCCTGTTGCCCTCAGCAGCACCCTCGTCCGACAGTTGGTCTCAACGGGCCGGTTTGCCAGGGTGCGTAAATGTCTCGGACGCGATTATGTACTGGCTGGACATGTGGTTCCCGGTCACCAGCAGGGCCGCCGTCTAGGCTTCCCCACCGCCAACCTCCAACTATACCACAGTGAGCAGTTGGTACCGGAAAACGGTGTTTTTGCCGGGTACGCCCGGCTGGGAAACACCTTCAGCCAGGCATGGAAGCAAAAGCGGCAATATCCCGCTGCTATCAGTATCGGCCCTTGTGAAACTTTTGACCGTGACGACGGTTGGCAGATAGAGGCTTATCTGTTAGACTATAAGCCTGATGAGCCGGACTTGAAGGGACAGCACATGATTTTATCGCTGATTGAAAACATCAGACCCCAGCGGCGGTTCGAATCGCCCTCGGCCCTGGCCCAGGCCATCGAAAATGATTGCCGAACAATCCGAAAAAATTTGGAAGTGTAAACTCGTTGAGTATGAACCCACAACCAGACGATTGTTGGAACCCGAAACAAATGACTAATACCGACTTCTCACAAGCCATATCGTTGATAGAGTCCGCCCGGCGAATTCTCATCACCACCCACATCCGCCCCGACGGTGACGCCGTCGGCAGTATCGCGGCACTCAAGACCATTATCGAGCAGGCCGCTGGGCAAAAACAAAACGATTGCGTTGTCCAACTATTGCTGTTGAGCGAGCCGTCCGACAATTATATGTTTCTTTTACCGGACGAAACCTGGTTTCTCGGTGAGCATATCACCCAGGAACAAATCGGCGCCGGCCAATTAGATCGGTTTGACCTTATTATCATAGCCGACACCTGCGCCGCCCGCCAACTGCAGGGACTGAGCAACTATCTGACACAACGCACCAAAAATGCCCGTGAGACGGACGCCGGTATATTGGTGATCGACCACCACCTCTCAGGCGACGCCATCGGCAACTGTCAATTGGTCGATACCGACGCCTGTGCCGCCGGCGAGATAATATACCGATTGTGCCGCCGGGCGGATTGGCCCTTGAACGAAAGTTCAGCCTCGGCCCTGTTGGCTGCGATAGGTACCGATACCGGGTGGTTCCACTTCGAAAACAGTTCCGCCCAAGCCTTCAAAATCGCCGGCGAACTCCTCGAAGCCGGCGCCAAAGCCGACAGAATATATCAAAAACTCTACCAGAACGACCCGCCCGAAAAACTACAACTGCTGGCCATGACACTCCAAACGCTGGAGCTGTATTGCAATGGCCGATTGGCCGTAATGCAAATCACCAATGAAATGCTCGCCAAGAGCCACGCCAAACGCTCACACATAGAAAACATAGTCAACGAACCTCAAAATATCGCTTCGGTAATTGCGGTAGTACTGCTGGTAGCACAGGATGACGGCTCTACCCGCGGCAGCCTGCGTAGCAAAGAAAAGGTCGATGTCAACATGGTAGCCCGTCAGTTCGGCGGCGGCGGCCATGCCCGTGCCGCAGGCCTGACAATACAAGACCCCCTGCCCACCGCCCGCAAACGAATCATCGATGCCATGGTCACAGCTATGTCGTAGGCTATAATAGTATGGGCCTGGACTTTTGTAGCCGCGCATAGGAATCAAGAGTTGACTTTCGCAGCTTTTTTAACTCAAATTCCATCCAACAGGGCCTTTTACGCAAAAATGGATTTTAATATGTTTTCGATAAATGTTCCGCTAACGTGTAAAAATTACCTCTCCTTGGTCCTAAAAGGCCCTGTTCTAGCTTTGCGTATAAGGAATACACAATAAAAAGTGCGAAATCGCACCAAGGGTGTTTCCATGAAAAAAAGAAACGCTGTCAAAGAGTTCGAACACAGGGCACAACCCGCACCCTATCGACGATGGGGGTCCGGTATGGAACCGGAGTCCATACAGCAGATGGAAAACGCCTGCCAACTGCCCATCTCAGTTGTAGGAGCACTGATGCCGGACGCCCACGTAGGTTATGGCCTGCCCATCGGTGGAGTGCTGGGCACCAAAAACGCGGTCATTCCCTACGCCGTTGGAGTCGATATTGCCTGCCGGGTAAAAATGTCCGTACTTGACCTGCCGATCTCGGCACTGACCGAACAGACGGATCGGCTCAAACGTGCTTTGCAGAAAGAAACCAGTTTCGGTATCGGCGCCACCTTCAAAAACCGAAGGCTCCATCCGGTCATGGATGAAGACTGGTCCTTTTCCGCCATAACAAACGAGCTTAAGGACAAAGCGTGGAGCCAGCTCGGAACCAGCGGCAGCGGAAACCATTTTGTCGAATACGGAACGCTCACCCTGGACCAGGCCCAACTGGGGCTCGAACCGGGCATATACCTTGCACTGTTATCGCACAGCGGTTCTCGCGGAACCGGCAACTGCGTAGCTACATATTACAGCAAATTAGCCCTGGACATGCACCCCCAACTGCCTAAGGAGCTTAGACACCTTGCCTGGCTGGACCTGGACACCCACCCAGGCCAGGAATACTGGCACGCCATGGAACTGATGGGCCGCTACGCCGCCGCGAATCATCAGCTCATCCACCGCCATATCGCCGCCCACCTCGGCGTGGACGTGCTGTTGGACATCGAGAACCACCACAACTACGCATGGAAAGAAACGCACAATCATACAGAGCTGATCGTTCATCGCAAAGGAGCGACGCCGGCCGGTTTGGGCGTTGTGGGAATAATACCCGGCTCAATGGCCACACCCGGCTATGTAGTTCGCGGCAGGGGCAACCCCGAATCACTCAACTCCGCCGCTCACGGGGCCGGCAGAAGGATGAGCCGTAAAGCAGCCAAGCAAGCCTTCACCTGGCACGACGCCAGAACCGTGCTGGCCGAGCGAGGTGTTGAGCTGATAAGCGCCGGCCTGGACGAACTGCCTATGGCATACAAAGACATCGAAACTGTAATGGCCGCGCAGACCGACCTGGTCCAGCCAATCGCACGCTTTGACCCCAAACTGGTCAAAATGGCCCCACCAGGCGAAAGGCCGGAAGATTAACCCTGACTATCTAAGTATGCCAGGAACTCCGTATATTACAGTTTTACCCGGCACCCCTGAACCATCGTCAATTCAGGTTGAACGGCTGATCGCAGAATATCCATCAGCGGATCGCTCTGGGTTCCGCTCAGTGGTATTGCAATCAAATCGGCTTCCTTACCGGGGGCAACCGAACCGATCTTATCCTGCCAACCCAATGCGATCGCACCATTGATCGTCCCCATTTTCAGAAGAGTCCCGACCGGGACGCCCGGCGATTGACGGTGCAGAAATCGCATTTCATCCAGAATGCTCAGCGTCTCATTACTGGCCAGGCTATCGGTTCCCAGGCACACATTTACGCCCATTTCGATTATACGCTCGAATGGATGACGTTCGTGACCGAAAAATCCATGGCTCCGTGGACAAAAAACCACACTATGTTTCGTCCGGGCCAGGGCCGACAATTCTTCATCGCTAATATAGTTGACATGTCCCAGCAGAACTCTCACCCCGGCCAAATCAAGGCCAAGAAAGTATTCCACCGGCGATTGATGCGGGCATTTGAATGACCCATCCCATCGGCCGATCTTCCGGAGATATTCCAGCCATGGCCCACTGCCTTCCATGAGAAATTCCAACTCCCCGGGCGTTTCCGCCAGATGCGTCGTAAGGGCCAGATCGTATTTATCTGCCAACCGGGCCGCTGTTTCATAAATACCGGGCCTGGCCGAGTACGGTGCGTGAGGCGACAGCCCCAGACGCAATAAACCATCAGTTTGCGTATCGCCGATGCACTGCTGAAGATACTGCTCGGCAGTATCGCAATCCACGGTCATTCCGAACACCTCGGCAAAACATGTTTTACGAATTGGCAATTGCTTGAGATGCCGCCATGCGCGATGCTCATAACAAATATCACCCACCGTGGTAACCCCGCTCTGCAAACTTTCCCGGCACGCGTCAATGAGAATCTTTACCAGCGAATCATGGGAATCGCCCCGGGCCTTGGTCAGACGGAATACCCAATCGACAAAATCCCCGTCGTATGGAATCTTGCCTTTAAGATGAGAAAGCTCCAGGTGGGTGTGAGCATTGACCAGGCCAGGCAACACAATACAATCGGGCAGATTGACCTCATCGGCCGGACCGAATCGTTCGCGAATCTGCCGATACAGCCCGCAACCCACGATCAGAGCACCATCAACGGCGATTCCCGCATCGACGATTATCGACGAATCGATCGGATCGGCTACTACCCTTGGGTGAAGGATCAACATTTTACTCAGGAACGTCAGGAGTTAACTTTGCGTATAAGCAACACACAGGAAAAAGTGTGACACCTGGGGCCGCGTAAGCGAAATCGCACTCAGGAGTGAGATATCGTTTTAGCGAAACGTTGGCGGGATTCTACCGCTCGGTTCGGCTGTTCGCCTTGACGTGGGGACACAACCATGGGCGATTGAAGTTTCTGTTCTAACAGAATATCTTCCAGATCAGATGCCTTGTTCTCGATTTCGAGTTGTTCCATGAACCGTTTAGCTGTTTCCAGGCGACGCCGAGCGATACTTCTGACGCTTTCGAAGCGAAAACTTTCGCTCAGCCTGGCAGTCCAGTAATCGTATTCGATCTTCCGGCTCCAACTGATCAGGGCATCGCTGACGCCTCGGCCGTGCACCAGATATCGACGGCATTCATTAAATATCCCGATTGCACCCATATCGTCAAGATTCCGGGCGTCCGATAAAATCATTGCTTCGATCAAAACCGTGTTGCGCTTGCCGGATTCGATAATAATACTACATACACGTTCCATCTGACGCGGATTGAGCAGCTCAGCGAGCTTTTCCTGGACCAATTGGGCCGAAAAGTCCCGCATATCCTCATCCGTCAGATCAGCCAGAACCATACGGGCCACCCTATCCTCCTGGTTGGCATAACGGGCAAACCCGGCATCGCGAAACAAAGCTGCGATATTGAGGCACTCGCGGTCCATCTGGAAACCCTGTACGTCGCTCAACTGGGCGATGCTGCCACAATGCCGAAGAACACGATAAGCCCGATCGACCAGATAATGATCGCAAGTACCTTTAAGCGTCGGAACACCCAGCGCCTGTTCGGCAATTTCTTTGATAACTTGCAAATCAGGCATCATGGATCTCCTGTCTTTGTTACGTGGCCGTGAAGACTTTGACTTTACGTACGATACGGATTATATCGGCCAAAGCTCAAATATTTCTTGAATCCTCCTCGGATGCCCGGTCATCCAGCGGATTATAGTAACAATCACGCTCGACCGGCTTGAACCCGGCCGTTGTAATCAAATCGCGAAGACTCTCCAGTTGGAGATGGAATGTTGTCCCCGCGGCTGAAACCACATTTTCTTCCATCATTAACGAGCCTATATCATTACAACCAGTCAGCAGACTCAGTTGGGCGATTTTTGGACCCTGGGTAACCCACGAAGCCTGAATATTAGCTATATTATCGAGATATATACGCGACAGGGCCGTCATTTTCAACTGCTCGAAAGCGCCCCCCAGGAGCAGTTGATTGTCCAGACGCGGCTGATCGCCGAGCGGATCGTACCTGTCAAACTTGCTCAATCGGGTCCCACCGGGTTGGAACGGCCAACAGGTAAAAGCCGTGAAAACCCCTGCCGACCGATCGCGACTACGCCGGTCAAGCGACTCATCCTGCAGCCTGCGAATCCGATCCAGATGCTCAATACGCTCAGCCATGCTCTCCACATGTCCGAACATCATGGTAGCCGTTGTGCAAATACCCATCAGATGCGCCTGACGCATCACTTCCAGCCACTGATCGGCCGAACATTTAGCCGGAGAGATCAATCGGCGTACGCGATCAACCAGTATCTCCGCTCCGCCGCCGGGGATCGTATCCAGCCCCGCCTCCCGCAGCTTACCAATCACCTGCGGTATTGTCATCTCAAACTGACGTGAAAAAAAGAATATCTCCGGCGGAGAAAAACCGTGAATATGCAAACGCCCGAAACGTTCCTTGAGATTTCGCAGCAGTTGTTCGTACCAGTCAAACGACAAATGCGGGTTCAATCCCCCCTGCAGCAGAATCTGCCTGCCGCCAAGAGCCACCAGCGGTTCAATCTTGCTGACGATCTGCTCGAAATCCAGCGTAAACCCACGCTCATCACGCGGCGAAACGCTAAAAGCACAAAACGAACAGCGACTTTGACAGATATTCGTATAGTTGATATTACGTTCGATAATGTACGTTCTGATATTGCCCGGGTGAAGCTGGTTGGCGATTTCCCCGGCACGCCCACCGATTTCTGGTAAAGAACATACCCGTCTGCCTGAACAAAGCTCCAGGGCTTGCTGTTTCGTTATACGATCCAGAACAGGCATTGTTTCATATCCGGTTATCGACAACAGCAGTTGTGGAGTATGTATGTAATGGCCTTTGCCGGGCCACCAATCCCAATTGACCAGCCAACTGATAAAAACGGCTCAAACCTTGCCGTTGACGTCGGCCGAACTGGTAAGAAATATTTTCCGTCAAATATCGACGCGCCTGATCGGCCTCGAAACCGTGCTGACCGGCAAAACGTCTTACAATCGTGTCAATATTGGCCAAACCCTCTTGGCAGGCCTTCTGTAAGATATCTACCAGAATAGCCGTGTCCGCATCCGTTTTCCGTCCGGTCACAGCCCAAAAAGCATACACGAACGGCAAAGATGTAAGCTCAGACCATGCCAAACCCAGGTCCAGCTCGTAGGCCCATCGTCCCAACTGTTGTAACACCTTATCGCCGATCAACAGTATTGCGGCCTCCGGATAATCATTGGGGGAGCATCTCACGGCCGGTCCTTCCGGAACAGACAAAGGCACGATCTTCAATCGGCGATGGTAGCGCAGTTGCCAGACGATCCCAGCCAGCACTATCGATGTATGCGAATCGCTATCGCAGGCCAGGCAATTTATCTCATCGAGCGGTCGTTGGGAAAACACCCTCACCGTCAGAACCTCACCCTCCGAGCCGATCGCGCCTATCGGCAGAATCAGCAACTCATCTTCGCATCGCTGATAGTCAATGCTCGGCACCATGCCAACGTCAATATCACCTTTATCCAGCAACTTGAGCAACCGGGCGGGCACTTCCGGATACAGCCGGACGTCTTCCTGGCTCTCCAGGTTATAGGTCAACGGTCGGGCATTAAAAAAGCTTACCGTCCCCACACAAAAGTGGTTATCGGCGTTTTCGACTGTTTTTGTCGGTTCACAATCCATACCAGGCCTATTATACGCATCAACACCCACTTGAGCAATGCTGCAATCACCCGGAAAAATATATTTGCAAATCGACGTCCTTAGCGTAAAATGCCACTCCGTATCAGGTTACAACACTGACTAGCCGGCTTATCGAGGCAAAATCGCCTCCAGGGGCGGGTCATTGGCATAAACAGTATGAACAAAACAATCGCAGAGCGGTTTAAGCGTATCAGGGGCAACATAGCCGAAGCCTGCGATCGCGCACATCGCGATCCGCGGGGTGTACGCCTGATCGCCGTGACCAAAACCGTGGACGTAAGCACCATTCGAAATGTACTGGAGTTGGGTCACGCCGATCTGGGCGAATCCAGGGTACAGGAGATGGTCCAGCGAAACGCTATGATAAAAGAATCTATCAGTCGCAAACTGGAACTGTCCGATACCGCCCAGGACCACAGACTGACCCAGCCATGCTGGCACATGATCGGCCATCTGCAGCGCAACAAGGTCAAGCTGTTGCTCCCCATCGTGGAATACATCCATTCGGTCGATTCCTTGCGACTCGCCGAGGAGATCAACACCACCGCCGCCCGACTGGGTTTCAACCACAAGGTCAAAATATTCCTGCAGGTCAAAACCAGCCAGGAAAAACAACAAACCGGCGTCGCCGTCGGCGCCGTAATCGCACTGGCCGAGCAGATAATGACCTTACCAAATTTGCAGATCGTCGGGCTTATGACCATAGCCCCACTGACCGACGACATGAATATCTGCCGATTTTGTTTTGGCCGGCTGCGCGAATTATTTGAAGAAATGCACGGCGAAAAAACCTGCGGACCGCACTTCCGACACCTTTCCATGGGAATGAGCCATGACTACATCACCGCCGTCGAGGAAGGCGCCACCATGCTGCGCATCGGCACTGCCCTCTTCGAATAGCTCGAACCACCCACCCAACTCACCCACTTCTCAAAAAACCGTACCCTTTCCGCAAAACCTTGGTTAAAAAACCGCCCCAGACGCCACCACCATCGAATTTTCGCGTATCCCACACCCTCTGCATTCTATGTACGCCCAATGTAAAATTCCACTTTCTTGCATATTTTTTATTTTCTATGAATACTCAATATGTTGGGCCGACCGGGGCAGTGTCGCTGTGAAAGGCTCTTAAAACAAACTTAACGCCTGACTTTTCCATGCACAAAATCAGCTTGTGGTTCTTCTTTCCTCCTTGAGGAACCGGCTCGATGTTTGTATCATGGAAGCGGATTCTTACAAATATCGCACAAAAATAGGAGTTCTATAATGAGCAGGACAACAGGAAAAATCTCTAAAAAAGCTGGCCTGGCGCCCGGCACATTAGTACATGTAGGAGAAAGAAAGGCCGAATCCGTACACATTACGGTCACCGATTATGATGAACAAAATTACCAGGAAAAGCAAGTCCCCTCCATAGAGGAGTGTGTGCCGCTCAAAACAACCCCCACAACTACATGGATTAATATCGACGGTCTGCACCAGACAGAAGTCATTGAAGAAATCGGCAAAAAATTTGATCTGCATTTTCTGATGCTGGAGGATGTGCTTAACACCAACCAAAGACCCAAAGTTGAAGATTACGAGTCATGTCTTTTTGTGGTCCTCAAAATGCTCAGTTACGATGAAAAAGAAGGTAGAATCCACTCCGAGCAGATCAGTCTGGTTCTTGGCGGCCATTACTTAATTACTTTTCGGGAAAGCGTGGGTGATATTTTTGGGCCCGTTCGGGACAGAATCAAAAATACAAAATGGCGGATTCGCAAACTGGGGGCGGACTATTTATTGTATTCCTTGGTTGATTGTATTGTGGATAACTATTTTGTGGTCCTGGAAAAAGTCGCGGACAAAATCGAGCTTCTGCAGGAACAGGTGGCTGCCGATCCCTCCCAGAAAATCTTACAGCAAATACACGAGCTTAAACGCGAGATGATATTTTTTCGAAAGTCCGTCTGGCCGGTCAGAGAGTTGGTAAATTCGCTTTTACGCAGTGAATCTCCGCTAATGCAAAAAACAACAGAAATTTATCTGCGCGACATTTACGATCATGCCGTCCAGATTATCGACACGATGGAAACCTATCGCGAGATGATTTCGGGTATGCTTGATGTTTACCTGTCAAGTATCAGCAATAAAATGAATTCCGTCATGAAGGTACTCACCATAATTGCCACTATCTTCATCCCGCTCACTTTCGTAGTGGGTGTTTACGGCATGAACTTCAAATACATGCCGGAACTGGAATGGCGTTGGGCTTATCCAGCGGTATGGGTGGTCATGTTTGCGATATTCGCTGGGATGATGGTATATTTCAAAAGAAAAAAGTGGTTATAGAATAAAATATCTCAACTAAGCAAATTAAGGAATGATTTAGAATGAATAACGAGCGAAAAATAGCGTATTTCTCCATGGAAATTGGTCTCGACGTTGGCATACCAACTTATAGCGGCGGATTAGGAATATTGGCCGGAGACACCATTCGCTCAGCGGCGGACCTGGCCGTTCCTATGGTTGCGATGACCTTGCTGTACCGTAAGGGCCACCTTTACCAGCGATTGGACGCAAACGGATGGCAAAGCGAGGAACCGATGGAATGGACGCCGAATGATTACCTTAAGGAAGCGGAAGCGAGAGCCTCGGTAGTATTAGAGGGCCGTACAGTTGCTGTTCGGGCATGGAAATATGAAGTAACAGGCTTTGGCGGGTTTTCTGTGCCGGTATATTTCTTAGACGCCGACCTTCCGGAAAATTCCGAGCAGGACAGAACGTTGGCGCATTTTCTTTATGGAGGCGATTCACGTTACCGGTTTTGCCAGGAGGTTATTTTGGGGATTGGTGGGGTGAAAATGCTTCGAGCCTTGGGATACGATAATATCGAGCGATTCCACATGAACGAAGGCCATGCCAGCCTTTTAACACTGGAGCTTCTGGATGAAAGTATAAACAAAAAAAACAAAAAAATAATTTCAGAAAGTGATATAGATTCGGTAAGAAAAAAGTGTGTCTTTACGACCCACACCCCGGTGGCAGCCGGTCACGACAAATTTCCAATGGATATGGTAACCCGAATAATCGGTGAACATGAGGCATTCAACCTCAAAAACGTATTTTGTTGTGATAACGAACTTAATATGACTTATTTAGCCCTGAATCTCAGCCACTATGTCAACGGAGTGGCAAAAAAACACGGCGAAGTCACCCGGCTCATGTTTGCGCCATATATAATCGATTCGATTACCAATGGCATTCATGCCGCCACATGGGCTTCTACACCTTTTCAGACCCTTTTTGACCAGTTTATCCCCGGATGGCGGGAAGACAATTTCAATCTTAGGTACGCTTTGAGTATCCCCAAAGAAAAAATTTGGCAGGCTCATACGGCCGCCAAGCAAAATCTTATCCAATATGTCAATCGGGTGTGCAATCCCGGTATGGACTTTGACGTGCTCACCTTGGGATTCGCTCGCAGAGCGGCCAGTTATAAACGCGCGGACTTGCTTTTTGAGGATATTGACAAACTCAGGCAAATTTCCTCACAAGTTGGAGCGATACAAATTATTTACGCCGGCAAGGCACACCCTCATGACCAAAGTGGAAAGGAACTTATCCATAAAATATTTCAGGCAAAGGAATTATTGAAACCGCAAGTGAAGATAGCATACCTTGCCAACTATGACATAGAGCTTGGCAAGATGATCACAGCCGGCGTGGATGTTTGGCTGAACACCCCTCTGCCTCCATTCGAAGCATCCGGGACCAGTGGGATGAAGGCCGCTCTCAATGGTGTGCCCTCTCTTAGTATTTTGGACGGGTGGTGGATCGAAGGTTGTATCGAAAATGTGACAGGCTGGGCAATCGGCCAGTATTTGGAAGAGCCGGATGTGGATCAGCGAAGGACTAATGACAGCCTGTTACTATACGAAAAGTTGGAGCACACTGTCGTACCTGGTTTTTACCATAATCGAGACAGCTTCATTAACGTTATGAAGCACTGCATAGCATTGAACGGGTCATTTTTTAATACCCAAAGAATGATGAATCAATACGTGTTGAAAGCGTACTTTCCATGACCAACCCCTTTTCTATCATTCCTGCGCAGAGCCTGCCCTCAACTTGATTGGGGGCAGGACAAAATTAAAATGACCGAACCACAAGCGGATTGCGACACAGCCTGGAAGGCGGGAATGACAGGTTCGTTCTCGGGAATGACAGTTTTTTGTTTTCGCGACAGGCGGTAACTACATATATTTTGACAAAGTTATCGGGCCTCAATATTTTTTTGACGAGTCAGGAAAACGGGGTTGAGGGTGGTTATTGATACTGTTATGGGGTTTTCTTAGATATAGTTATCGGGCTTGGCCAAGTAAACGTTAACGGAACCCTGCTTTTTGCCGACCTATAGTGTGTGAGATTGTTGGGCAGAAAATAGCAGGAGATGCACTTGAAGCGTCAGGAACAAGTTAACCAAATCGAACGTAACTGCATCCATTACAAGGGGGATCGGCCCTGTCAGCCGCACAAACGAGAGGGTGCGGTATGTCGGTGCCGGGCGTATAGTCCGCGCAGTGCCAAGATTCTGATGATCCAACTATCCTCACCGGTGACGGTTATCCGCAGTAGTGCCCTGGTGCATCGTTTCCGGACGGATGACCCCAACGTTCATATCGTCTATCTTACCGATTGGCCGGAGTTGATTGCCTCAGAAGTGGACGAGGTGTTGGGCGTGGACGACGGCAGCCTGTTGCGTCTGCAAATGGACCAGTTCGACGCGGCTTATAATCTGGATATGGACAGGCGTGCCTGCGCCGTTATGAACATGGTCAGCGCCGATACCAAAAAGGGTTTTTACCTGAAACAGGGACAACCCGTACCGTTAGACGAAAGCGGCGCCGAAGCCGATCTGTATATAAGCACAGTTATGCCCGGTCTGATCAAGCATGATCGGCCTGACGAACTGCAGGAGTTGTTCCAGTTGTGCGGCATCGAATACCGCCGTGAGATACCACACCTGACCGTCAAAGATACGTCCGTGACAAATACAACCGAATGGCCGCAGGAGCAAGGACCGGTTATAGCACTTAACACCGCCGGCGACCTGCAATTCGGCGATAAAGACATTTGGCCTATGAATCATTGGGAAAAACTGGCCGAGATGATTAGCGCCGTTAAAATAACTTCTGTATTGCTGGGCGATTGCCAGACGGACGAACTGAATTACCGAATAGCGCAAAATAATCCGTCGAATCCCGGTACGCCGGTGCGAGCTGTACAGCCGAGCGATCTGCTCGATCTGATCTCGCTGGTCAATCACTGCGATGTGATGGTCTCCACGGCAGGGGCGACACTGGAATTGGCCTGGGCACTGGGTAAAGAGGTAGTTCTTTTAGGCACCGGATTGATGGACGGGCCGTACGCTAACTATGGTTTTGGCAGATGCCCGGCCCACGATAGCTACTTCCATGGCCGAGGCTCGATCACCACGCCTTCGGGAACAGCCCAGCACAAAAACGCCTTAGCCGATCTCCTGCCCGATAAGGTTTTCACAGCCGTATTGGAGCGTGTAACCCACCATGCCAGCCGGGAAATCGCCCCATGTAAAAGCTTTTGCCAAAACCAAGGCGATGATTTAGAGACAAAATCCCTGTGCGACACTGAACCGAGCACGGCAAATGCTCAGCAGGCCATCTCCGTAGTGCGCAGTCGGGTCTCTCATCGCAGACACCGTCCCCACAAGTAAGACGCCAGCGCCAAAAGGATTGTGAAAGGTTGATTCCGATACTACAGCAGCATTTTTAGGCGTGAATATCGACTTTTGACGCCAACATCAATATCAATTCAAGAATTCAAATTACATTTTGCCGATTGAATTGCGGTAGTCGTTTTCGCAGGTTCGCTTAGCCCTTATTGCGGCTGTGATTTTATCGAGGGTTACCCATAAGGAACTGTACTCGCCTGGCAAGGTCCGGGTCGAGAGTTTTATCTACCACATTGCGGGCGTATCTGATGTCGGTGCGATGACTGAGATGTGTCAGTACTATGAACTCGTTTTCCATTGTCGGCAGTAGTTTGGCCAGTTGGTCAAAATGATAATGCCTTCCCGCCTGAGCCCGGTCGCGATGTTCACTATCGAAAAAGGTGCACTCCGCAATGAGAACCTGGCTTTGACGCACGCAGGCGAGATTCTCAAAATCGCCTCCCATCGTGTCGCCCAGATAGCTCACCAATGGCAGATTAAGCGTATAAGTAACGGGCACACCACTTTTCCGTAAACGAGCGATTTCGATACCGGGCAAACCGAGGTATTGCTCTTTGAGCTTCTGACGCCGTTCGATAATGGTGTATCCCAGTGAATTTCTGCAATGGTTGGTCTCAAAAGCAAAGGCAAAAAGGTTCTGCCGGACTTGGTATTCCTCCCCGGCGATCATGGGGATGATATTAGCCGGCGGCCTGCTCCCGTCGAGTTTGGTCCAGCAATTGAGCAGATCATCAACGGCCGAGGCCAGCCCATAAGGCAGCAAAATAGTCCCCGGCGACATTTCGCGAAAGTTCCGCTGAGAACAATAATAAGCAATCCCGGCAGCATGGTCCATGTGCCCATGTGTGAGCAGTACGTGATTGACAGAAAGCAACTCGTCCGGGGCCTTGCCTATATCAAAACAGACGTCCAGAGAAGGCGCCGCCACCACCGTTTCTTCACCGCCTACAGAATAACCGCATATCTCCAGTGATCCCAGGGTCAATTTGACAAGATTACGGTTGGCCATTTAACCCTTTTCCTATTTCATAATCATACTAAGATATAAAGCTGTATTTTAGTGAATCGCTGACAGTTGACAAGCCCAAACCCAGGAGAACAGATTATGCAGACAATTTCGATCAAAACCAACCGGCGCAATGAGATGGTCGATGTCACCGACCGGGTCAGTGAATTCGTGAGAGCCAGCGGTATTCAGAAGGGTCTGGCCGTGATATACGTACCACACACCACCGCGGGAATAACCATCAACGAAAACGCCGATCCCAGCGTAGTACACGATATCCTGCTTACCTTGAACCAGTTAGTTCCTCCCGACCACCCTGGTTATCGTCACAACGAAGGTAATTCCGACGCCCATGTCAAGGCCGGACTGATCGGCTGCTCCGTGACTGTCATAATTGAAAATGGCGACTTGCATCTGGGCAACTGGCAGGGAATATATTTTTGTGAATTCGACGGTCCCCGCAACCGTAAGTTGTGGATTCGATTTTCGCCGGACGTGTTGCCATAAGTGATTTCATGGCAATGTCAAGAATCTGACACCACAGATTTTTACGTGTGAATGTTTGACTTCTTACGCCAACACAAAGAAAAGGCTCAGCCTGGTTTCCCAGGCTGAGCCTTTACCATTTATCGGATCGGGTTTAAGACTCACTTATCAGCAAGTACTTCTGATAACCTTAGCCCAACCTCTAATGTCTTTAATGTCTTGTGTCGGGTTGTTTATACCAATAACGTTACTATTGGTGAGCGAATATAAACTAAAGACACTATTGACCATGCGAGCTGAAGTGCCCGTGAGGGTTACACTGTTTGTCGTTCCGAAGACGTCCACGCTCTTGATCCTATTGGCAAAGAAATAATTGACATCGCCGGCAATTGATATCTTAGCGGTTTCATAAGCTTCCACCGTATTGACGTCACCATTGATCTCAACGTTATTGATCTTGGCAGCATGCAACCAATCAACATCGCCACTTACAAACAGGCCATTGATCTTACCGGCTGTACTCACCGAATCAACATCACCCTGAACAACCATGTTTTTCAGTTGCAACTTCGAGGAGTTGACAACGACATCGCCAATATTCGCAGAACCTGCTGGCAGGTTACCAGCCTGAGCGTCCTTGATGATATCATTGAATTCACTGACAGTTGTAACCGGACCCTCAACAGCCACCAGAGTAGCGCTACCCTTACCTGAGAGAACTACCCCAGTAATTTTACCGAACAGGGCCTCGTAATCCGCTTCGGTCGATCCGCCACCCTTGAGGTACATTGACGTATTGCCAACGGTCTTTATACTGTCAGCCTTGGTGAGCGTTCCGGTTTCAACCAGAGAAGGAGCAATGCCACCTTCGGCATTAATCTCACCATAGTTGTAAACTAAGAAGCCAGCCGTTGCGGTTATTTCACCTGATACGTTCAAGGCACCTACTTCACCGTTTACTGAATCGGCATCAATACCGGAAACAGTAATGGTTCCGGCAAGATCGCCAATAACATCAAGCCGAGTTACATCACCGGTTACATCCATTGTCGTGCCTGCAGCACCAAGACCAACTACTGTGATCTGCTCGATGGTTGCCTCCGAGTCATCGTTGTTATCAACGATAGCCGCTACACCGCCACTTACTTCCACCTCGGTGTCACCAGCCTTATAAGAGTTGTTTACAGTAACAACTGTCTCGCCATTGAGAGCTTCTACTGTAGCATCCTGATGAATGCCCGTTACCTGTCCCAGATATGCATCCGGAATAATCAGCATATCAATTTCACCTTCGACATTGACTGTTAGATCATTACTATCAATATCTGCAAATGGCGCCTGGATACCAGTAAAGTTACCGAATACATCCAACTGTGAATCAATAATATCACCGGTCAGGACATAAATCGCTCCAAGTGCATCATCGGTAGGACCTACAATAAGACCACCGACCAATTCGCCGGCACTCTTGGCTACGATATCAACATCGTTCAGATCGCCGAACTCTGTCAGGATACCACCCGCGAACCAGCTCGGCACGCCACCGGAGATCGCTGTGCCATAACCACTCAGATCAATTACTGTGCCGATCGCTACCGGACCTCCACAAACGATGTCACCTGTAATATCTTCATTGGCAACTATTGAACCAACAGACGTTGCAACATGCATCGTATTAAGGTCAACATAACCATTTAGTGATATCATATCACCGATAGAAGCAATTGTCAGATTCGCGATTTCAAGATCACCTGAAGAAACAATGTTGCCAGCAGAATCAACATTCAGGGTGATGGTCAAAGCAACATTGTTAACACCATTGAGTGCTGCATCAAATACTGATGGCAGATTAGTTGTATCAACAACATCACCAGTTACAGTAGCTGCTTCATCAGTATTGTAAGCGGTGAGGAATGCAGACGCAGTCGCGTCTGATCCAGACAGCGTCGCATTGCCATCGGCCGCGATAACATTACCAAGTGCACCTTCAAGTGTCACTGAGAATGCCGGTGTTGCATTTGTAGTTAGTGCAATTTCGTTGATGTTGACACTTGCATCATCATTTGAAGAACCAGCAACAGAAACAGCCTCTGCAAAGAAGACAGCTTCATCAATGGTTAATCCTGAAGATGTGATACCGGTATCTGCATCAATGTCCCAGCGGACAAGATCAGCAGCATTAACATTTATAGTGTATGTTCTTGGAGCGGCATCAATAGCAGCAGCTTTATCAACGATTGACAAATCATTCGCACCGGCAACAGCGCCAAAGAGCCAGTCACCACCGAAGTTGACACCGGTTATGGTACCGATTGTCCCGCCAGTGAAGATGTCAGCGGTTACGTCACCATCGGTCGCGGTCACATTGCCAAGGTTGCCGCCAGTCATGATGATGCCCGAACCACCAATATCAATCTGAGCTTGTATCGAGGTGATAGTACCGCGTGCAAGGATCGAGCCGGTAAAGCTTCCAGTTGCCTGGTCGCCCTCCTGGGCCGTGGTAATCTGCTGGCCAATTACTATCGCACCAATTGTGCTGTCAGCATAAACAGAACCGGAAAGATCACCATAAACTGTCAGACTGGCGATCGCCCCGTTAAGGCCGGCAAATGCACCGTCTGTCACATCGGTAGATGAAATAACGCCGGCCATATCACCTGAAGTCAGGACGCCTACGGTACCAACCGTAATAGCACCAATATCATTGGCCCTGATTCCGCCAGTGTCAGTTATCGAACCGGTAATTGTTACTGTATCAAGATCAGTACCGTACAGCATGTATGCCAGGTCACCGATAATTGTTACATCACCATCAGCGAGAGAACCCTCACCCGCAAGAGCAGTAACTACGCCATCCGCTATTGTCACATTGTATGTCGCACCAGTATCCGTGGCATTGGCATTACTACCTGCAGTCAGAGTCATTAAGTTTACCAAATGACTAGGAGTACCACCATCACCGATAGCCAGACTCACACAATTATCCGCACCACTGTTTGCACTTACAGGAACCACTACAGTGCCATTAGCAGGTGCAGCAAATGTCACAGTACCTGCTGTCGGATGAATGAACATTGCTTCCATCTCAGCCAGGGTTGGTGCATCTATACCTAATGCACTACCAACAGCAACCAGGCTTACTGACGTGGTTCTGACTGGAACTGTTACATCACCTTCAACGATCAGGTTCGCCATCGATCCGGCAATACCAAGGTCAATTGTGCCGGTGACGTCACCTTCAACAAGCAACGTACCCAGTGTGTTACCGCCATTGGTTACCGTAGCATTATCAAAGTCCAGACTGGCTAGATCGAACTGTGCGTCACTAAGAATTGTGGCACCGTCAGTATCAACCGCTGTCGTTGTCAGACTCAGATTGATCGGATCAGTCGTAAGAACCGCACTGCCGTCCCAGTTGTCAATTGTATCAGTCAGTGACGGAACTGCACCACCAGTGTATGTGTAGTTATGGATAGGACCGGCTGTTGCGTCTAATGTGTAAGTAACATTACCAACAGTCCAGGTTGTAACCGGTGAACCGGTCGTGCCCAGCGTTGCGCTTGTGTCACCACTAATTGCCGCACCAGCTACAGCGTCAACATCGCCACCTGCTGTTATATTACCTGAAACATCACCAGTATTAAGAATAGTGTCTGCGTCAGTTCCATCAAGAACTGTTACAGCGTCAATATCACCCGAAGTGGCTGTAATCGTTGCCGAGATATTTGCCTCAATAGTGCTTACTGTACCAATGTCACCAGCAATGGATGTAATGGTACCGGTTACGATACCTTCAGTTGCAAGTGGTGTACTATCAATATAGGTAGCTGTTACTGCGGTAATGTCACCACGTGCAGTAATTGTACCATTAATACCATAAGAACCACCCGCTGAAACTGTACCGATCGTACCGGCAGTCGCTGTTACAACTACCGGTGAATTAGCATCACCAACATTACCGCTGATTGATTTGACATCACCGACATTGGTAGCGGCAGTAATGATTGTTGTGCCTGTTGCCGCAGCACTTGCACCAAGGTCACCTGCCGCGACTATATTACCAACACTGCCGGTTGCAGATACAATTGATATCGTCTGACCCGCCGCGTCAGCACCGATCGTACCGACAACAAAGATGTTGCCGACGTTACCGGTAGTTGCGGTAATGCTTTCGTTATTTGTCATAGCGTTACCGAGGTTACCACCAATCTGAACATTACCGATCGTCGTTGCCGAAACAGACCCGTTAACGTTACCGTCAACTGTCAGTCCGCCAAGAGCGCCGGTAACTGTTATGTCAGCATCGTCGTCAATATTACCGGTCTGGCCGGTGCCGGACTCACCAACGATAATTCTACCGACACCGCCTGTAATAGTTATGTCACCGGAAATACTGCCGTTAACGATAAGGTCACCCATAACTCCGGCGCCCACAACGTTAATTGTCAGGCCCCCGGCGGAAATTGAACCATAATTTAGACTTTCACCGGCTGCCGGGGCGGCTGTACCGCTAACACCACCTTCGACTATAACGGTTGTTGCTGTGATGTTCGTCAAGGTGTCAAGGTTAAGACTACCCTCAGCATTAATGGTGTTTACAGTCACGGCCGACGCGGCTGTAATTGTAATAGTTATCGGAGCGTCGATAACATCAACATCGGCATCTGCCAATGTCTGCTCCGCACCAGTTGACTGACGTGTAGTTATCAGCAGGTCATTATTAGCATCGATACCGGTAAGATTCGATATCGCCATCGTCGTGCCGTCAAACGTTACCGTAGCTGTTACACCTGTATCAGGTGTTGTCGTACCGGTATCTACAACCCAGACCGCATAACTTACACCACCGTCGATAAATGTCACCAGCGGCGATGCTGCTGTTGCGACTGTTGCTGTCATGAGACCGGTAATATCAGCGGCACCGGCATTGATCAAATCGATATCCGCATCTGCCGTTATAGTAGCCGTAATATCGTCACCAGCTACGCCGCCACTTTGTACCAGGTCGATGTTCTGACCTGTAATCGTACCCGTGATTTGACCACCGGCAATTACAGACTTAACATCACCGGAACTGTCACTGTCGCTGTCGGCTGTTATTGTGGCGCCGGTGATATCGTTACCAACGACGATACTTGTGATATCGTCTTCCGCCGATATGGTGCCGGTAAGATCATTACCGACAACAACGGCAGTCACATCGCCGACATCCGCCCGGACTGTACCGGTTATGTCACCTGTCGTAGCTGTGATTGTGCCTGTAATCGCACCTGCGTCAGCCAGGATAGTACCGTCAATATTTACCGCCGCGGTAATGGCTATAGGAATATCACCGGTTGTCGCGGTAATATCACCGTCGATATCGGCTCCGGCAGTAATCGTTGCCGCAGCGCCAATGCCGCCGGCCGTTACAAGCAGATTACCGGCGAGGTTACCCGTGGCAGCCCTATATGTACCCGTTAAACCACCAGCCGTAATCGTCACATCGCCATCAATATTGGTCCCAGCCTGAATCGTACCACTGACGCCACCAGCTACAACTGTTATATCACCATCGATGTCACCGGCAGTCGCCTTGATCGTACCAAGCAAACCACCGGCTGTAATTGTTGTATCTGCAGTAATATTACCCCCTGAGGAGATAATAGAACCAGTAGCTGTTAAACCAGTATCGATCTGAATGGTTCCTGTTATGTTACCGGCAGCTAAGATGTCACCTGAAAGCTCACCATCAGTTGTAATCGAACCGATAGTAGTACCTGCCACCAATGTGGCCGATGTGATATCGCCACCAACATCGATACTTGCAATACTTGAGCCTGTTGAAGTAATCGAACCGGCTAATGTTTCATCTGTGCCATCTTCATCGACATCCACAGATATAGCGCCAATAGTACCGGCTGCAACAATAACAGATGCCGAGGTCAAACTACCATCGAGCACGGTAATTGTGCCAATATTTGTGCCGGCTGCTATGTCACCGGTAAGATCATTGCCGACCTGAATATTGCCGATCGAACCAGCAGTGGCAGCTAGCGTACCAGAGAAAGTACCTTCACCAGCACCCGATGCCGCATCAGCACCAACTGTTACTGTACCAATGTTACCCGTTGTCGCTGTAATTGAACCGGCAAGTACTTCGTTAGTCCCGTCACCGTCAATATCAACCGCAATGTTTCCTACGTCACTACCAACAATTACCGAATCGGCTGTTATACTACCATCAGTTGTCGTTATTGTGCCTATGGTTGTAGTTGCACTGATGTCACCAGCAAGGTCATTATCCACTAAAATGTTACCCACAGAAGTTGTTGCTGTAATCGAGGCGGTTGAAGTAATATCATTACCAACTGTGATTGAGGTAATACTTGTTCCAGATGTCAGCGAACCAGTAAGGTCGCCTTCTGCATTTGTGCCACCGCCAACAACAACAGCACCAATACTACCGGCTGTGGCTGTGATTGCACCAGCCATAACTTCGTTAGTACCATCTTCATCAGCATCCACAGTGACACTTGCAATATCTGTTCCAGCGGTAATTGCTGAACCGGCTGTTATACTACCATCATTAACGATGATAGCTCCAATAGTTGTGCCGGCTGTCATATCGCCGGATATATCATTACCGACGGTAACTGCGCCAATGGCGCCTGCGGTAGCAGTTATCGTACCAGTCAGGTCGCCTTCAGCGGTCGCAGCGCCAACAGTTATCGTACCAATGTCACCTGCTGTCGCTGTTATCGTACCGGCCAGTGCTTCGTTTTCACCATCCGCGTCAACATCGACCTCAATATTACCAATGTCTGTACCAGCTAAAATTGTTGAGGTGGCTGTAATACTACCATCAACGACTGTAATAGTGCCAATTGTTGTTCCCGCTGTAATATCACCACTGAGGTCATTAGCGACTGAAATGTTGCCGACAGCACCTGCTGTCGCTGTTACGGTACCAGTCAGGTCGCCTTCAGCGGTCGCGGCGCCAATTGTGATTGTACCGATGTCACCTGCCGTCGCTGTTATTGTACCAGCCAATGCTTCGTTAGTACCATCCGCGTCAACATCGACTGCAATATTACCAATGTCTGTACCAGCCAAGATAGTTGAAGCAGCGGTGATACTACCATCGAGGGTGGTAATCGTACCAATCGATGTACCGGCTGTCATGTCACCTGAAATATCATTACCAACTGACACATTACCAATGGCGCCGGCTGTTGCGGTTAATACACCAGAGAAGTCACCTTCACCAGTAGCATCACCAACAGTCACTGTACCTATGTCGCCGGTTGTCGCTGTAATTGTACCGGCAAGTACTTCATTTGTGCCACTTGAGTCAGTATCGACAGCGATGTTACCAACCAATGTGCCGGATATGGCTGATGCGGCAGTTATACTACCGTCTGTTACTGTAATAGTGCCAATTGTAGTGCCGGCTGTAATATCACCTGTCAGATCGTTACCAACTAAAATGTTACCAACCATCGTTGTTGCTTCAATGGCGCCGGTAAAATCAGTCAAAACTGTTACGTTACCAACTGAAGTACCACTTGTAATCGTACCCGCTATGGTCTGAATCTGAGTACCAATCGTGCCAACCGAAGTACCGGCTGTGATATCACCAGTGATAGTTATTGAGGTCTCATCAGTACCTGAAACTGAAGCGATAGAACCGACTGTCGCTGTAATATCACCTATGAAATCCAGCGTGCCGTCATTGCCGGCGTTACCAAGTGTGATCGCACCGATATTACCAGTTGCAACTGTGATGTCACCAGCAGCGACACTGCCGGCTTCCAGAGTCGTGGCGCCTAATGTCAAAGCTGATGTTATAGGACCGGAAAGCACGCCGGAAACGTCCATCGTACCAATGCATGATGTGGTAAATGCAATACCGCCGGAAGCTACAGCACCAACACGCATGCTGGTAGCAAGCGTTTCAGCCGTTAAACTGGTCGTTATTGGGCCGGTATTCCAGGTTGTAATACCCGTCTGATTGAGGGTAACTGTACCGACAGCCATGGCAGCAGAGATAGTATTGTTGTTGCCGACTAAACTAACGGTATTTGTATTGTCACTTGTGTCAACAATAGTATCGATAGTCAGCGTGTCAGTTACGGTACCGTTACTACTAGTCAATGTCAGAACCGTATCTGCGTCAAGCGCTAAACCGCTACCAAAATCGATTTCGGTGATTTTGGTAGCTGAACCGGTACCTGCATCGAATGTAATCTGAACGTTATCGCCGGTATAGCCACCAGTCGCGGTTAGCGTATAAGTGTCAGTGCCAAGCTCCAAAATAGCGGTTTCGCCGCTATCAAGGTTCATTACTGCACCAACGAGCGTTCCGGTTCCGGTGATATCACCAGCAGCCGGGGCTATCCTCTCTTCCAGTTCCTCGACTCGTAGTCGAGAGCCGAATCTATTAAAACGGCGATTTAGGTTTGAATTGTTAATATACTGTTTTCTTGCTCTCTTAATAAGTTTGCGGAGCCCATTAGCCATGATTTTTATCTCCTTTCGCAACGGTTGATCTTAAAAACAACTCGTTTTCAAAGAAACCGCAGCATCAAAACCCGATTTATTTCTTTTATATTTTTCCCCAAAACTTAATTTACGCTCTATTTCTTCCGTCCGGCGAAACCACCACAGCCGCTGGATCAGTTTATTTTCGGTGCATACACTGTATCCTCCTGTCATCTAATTGTCTGTCATTTCTGCGGATAACGTTAATTTTTCCAGAGATTTCCGATAAATTCCTCTTTCTTCATTCAAAAACCGATTTGCTGTAATTGCCTCACAGCCAACTTGTTAGATGCCCTGTTCCCTGCATTGGCTATCGGTTATGCCAGTACTATAGCCCTGGCAATACTGATAATCAAGAGGAAAACGAGAACATAGAACCGATCGAGTACTCTCCCTGCAAGCTTAAAAACAAACAACACATAGCCAGCGATCCTTCGCTTTCCATCAAACACCAACACCGTCATACATGCTTATCTTCGCAAGCCGAAATCCTCATTTTTTAACGAAAACAGCGTGTTTTCTCACAAAAACAACCCGTCGGCTACTGCGAACACCAAGGGCGATCACAACGCAAGTTGTGTGCCCGGCACGAACAAAAACTTCACAGACACAGCCCGCGCCAGGCAAGCCGCCCCTTCTAAAGTCCATTTCTACCGTCGAGACTGCCCCTTGTCAATCACAATTTTCTGTTTTTTTTACGGGTCGCCAAATCTCATGCCTGTCCTGCACACGGCCAGGCCGAACCGGTATATTTCACCAATGTGTGGGCTATCAATGCCAAACAAACACACGGCAGTCTTATTTTTTGCCCCCTGAATGGGCGCCAGGAGCCAACCGACGCTGCACATTCAACTCAATCACGCCAAAGTTCTGTTCGTGACGCATAATCGTCTGCTGCAACGCAGCAAAAAGCCGTTTGGCTGTGTAATAATTCAGAACCAGACGCTGATCTACCTTGATTGTCTGATCTTCCCGCGTAAACGGGTTCGGATTCAGGGAGAAATCGATAATAATCTCTTCCGGAGAACCGGTCACCCGGCAGAAATTCGAATATGCCGCAGTCACGCCCTTGTCATCAAGGTTAATCCGGATTTGACGACCTTCACCAGCCGGTGAGGGATCTTCCTTCACATCACCTTCATCTTTGTTCTTAGCATCTTTGTTCTTAGCGTCTTCGGCCATAGAAATAATCCTTTCTCAAATAAATCGAAACTGTCACATACGTAAGCCTTCAACTATCATCAAGAGTGCTAAATTCCGCATCCCAACGGAACTATAAGACCAAACATTAACAGATAGTCTCTACGCCATCAATAGCACTGTTGAGACTATATTCGTCAAATAGGGCCGTCTGTCAAGTAATAAAAGTCGTATAATAAAAAATATTTGAGATTTACCTTTCAGTTTGTTCTCCCGCAAAGCGTCAATATTCGATTCCACAGGCTTGACGAACCGTTATAATTTTTGTAGCGTACACCACGGTAATGTTATATCGTAAAATCGCCTTTGAATTTATTGTGGGCGATTTCTGAGACACTCGGCTTGGTAAGTGCTTATTTCGCAGGATATTACAGTCGTAAGCTTTATCAGGCAACGGAATGAAATGATCGCGGATTCGGATTTTCTTAAGTGATCGTAGAACAAGGATCCGCCTTTTGGAGAAACAGCAAAAATTGGCAAAGTCGGTCTTTTTGAGTTTAGGGTCGAAAATATAGGCCCTGCCGCTTTGTGCAATGGAATTATAACGAAAAATGCCCGACAAACCTAAAACGACCCATCACAGAAACGTTGTCCACGCAGTCAGAGAGACCGTCGAGTCGCTGGTGATCGCTTTTATTCTTGCCTTTGTCTTTCGCGCCTTTGCGATCGAAGCCTTTATCATCCCTACCGGCAGTATGGCCGATACGCTCCGTGGGGCACATTTTCGTTTGGTCTGCCCCACCTGCTCCTGCCGTTATAACTTCGGCTACATCCCGGAAAAATACGGTCGCATGAAGGGGACTCCTCCGCCCGGTCATAGGATAAATATCACGCCGGACCGACTGCGACACAGCCAGGCGCCTACCTGTCCGCTGTGCGGCACCCAAATCGACAACAGCTATCCTCACTGGGTAAGCAATGGTGATCGCATCCTCGTTTTGAAGTATCTCTATCAGTTCGCCGAACCGAAAACCTGGGATGTGGTAGTATTCAAGAACCCAGGCGATCCCCAGGAAAACTATATCAAGCGACTGATTGGCCGGCCCGGAGAAACCGTGGAGGTTATCGATGGAGACGTGTATATAACACGTACACCAACGGTCAAAAATGGTCAAATTCCGTGCAAAGAAATTCAGCGTAAGCCCGCCCAGATACAGGAGATACTGTGGCTGACCATCTTCGATAACGACTATCAGCCTGCGGCCGCCGGTCACAAATCTTTGCGTAAAGGTCCCTGGCCTCAGCCGTTCCGGCCCGATCTCGAGGGAAGCCCATGGAAAATCGATCAGCAAAGACATGCTTTTGAATTTGCCGGGTCGGAAAGGCCCGAAACTCTCGAATTCGATAAGCTCCGGATCGAGAGAACCGCAGCATTTTGCGCCTACAACGATGAACCGGTTTTCAACAATGAGTTCGTCGCCAGCGATATGAAACTGGCTTTCGTTCTGATTCCAGACGGCCAAGACGGCCAAGTTTCGGTCCAACTGGGCAAATACGGGCGTATCTACAACGGCGTTATCAATTTCGATGGAACCTGCAGGATTACCGACGAGTCGGGCGAAACGCTTGCGCAGCCGATCGAGAAGAAGTTCGCCCCGCTGACGCCGGGTAAGCCGGTGGAGGTATCGTTTGCCAACGTGGATCATCGCCTGGAAATACACCTGTGCGAAAATCACCTGAGTTGGGATGGACCCAGCTCGCCTAACCAATGGGGTTACCAGTCTGACCAACACCTGCCTGTGCCATCCGTAGCAGTAACAGGGCAGGGGCAAGCCTTTAAGTTACAACATGTTAGGCTCTACCGCGACATCCATTATACCAATACGAGTGGTAGCGGACCGGGCCTCGGCACTGAAAACCATCCCGTCACCCTGGGAGATGATGAATTTTTTGTGATGGGCGACAACAGTCCGGCCAGTCACGACTCGCGTTTTTGGGATACTCCCGGCAAAGGCAACGGCGATACCACCTATCGGCAGGGGATCGTGCCCCGCGATTACCTCATCGGCAAGGCGTTTTTCGTCTATTGGCCCACCGGCTATCGGCCCCACCCCAATTTCCGGTTCGCTATTATTCCTAACGTCGGCCAAATGAGATTCATCAAATAGTGCCATACCGGCTGCACCTTGTTCGTTGTTGTAAGTCGTTGTTTTTCGATGTTCGGATTTGACGTAAGTGCTTATTTTTCGTTATGGGGAATTGATGTAAGTGCTTATTTTACGTTGGTGGAATTGATGTAAGTGCTTATTTTTGCGTAACGATTATAACGATTAGGTAAGAT